>JAZFTT010000036.1:0-5518 GCA_036446835.1 Acidimicrobiia bacterium | reverse complement strand
GGCGTGTCCGTAGCGTTTGGCGATGGAGACGACAAGACGAAGATTGGAGCGAATAAACGTCTGACGGGCGTCCTCGCCGCGTCGGACCATTTCGCCGAGCTTTCGACGTTTCGTCGAGTCCTTCTCGGTTTCGAGGGCTATCTCGGCCTTGCGTCCGGTTTCGATCGCTTTGGCGAGTCGAACCTCGTCTTCCGCCGAGAGCAGGTCATATAGACCAATGCCGTCCAGATACTGACGGATTGATTCGTCGCTGACTTCCCGCTCGATGGCTCGTTTACTCATACCCTCACACGATTGGCGGCCAGCGTAGGAAAGCCACCGGCCAGTCTTTGGCATTTGTCGATATCTCTATCGACATTTATCCACAGGAGGTTGAATAGGCTGCCAGACCCAATTCGGGTGGGTTATTGAGATGGTCGGGTGAGATTCACCGTTAGATGAAGACTCGTCTCGTTGGTGGCCGTGGTCTTCATGTCCATCGAGTAGACCAGCGCCAGGGTCGGTGACAACGGGTATTCCTTAGCCCCGCCTGGGTCTGTCGCGACCGCGGGCTACGGATTTGAGATGACTTTCTTGGTGGGGTCGGCTGTTCGATACTGCGTTTCAGCTCGCCAGGAACAGGGCGGGCTCTTCCAGGTTCTCCACGACTTGGACCATGAAGCGGCGGACCAACCCCCCGTCGATCACTCGATGGTCATAGGACAGCGACAGCGGCATCACTGGTGCGATGACCAATTCATCATCGATATCGATTGACTTCTGCTGGGCCCGTCCCACCGATAGAAAGGCGATGGTCCCGGGCGGGACGATCGGAGCAGTATGGCCGCTGCCAACCGCACCGATATGGGAGACGGCGAATATCTGGCCGGTCTGCTTGGCTGGTGACAGGGACCGGGCTATGGCGTCCTCACCAAGGCGACGCACCTCCGAAGCCAGTTCCATCACTCCCTTGGCAGCGGCGTCTCTGATCACAGCGACCAACAGCCCATCCGGCGCGTCCACTGCGATACCGACGTCGTACGCGCCGTGGGCGCTCGACTCGTCGCCGTCAAGATTGGCGTTGAACTCGGGGAAGTTTCGCAGAGCTGGGATGACTGCCATCAAGACCAGTGCTTCCAGGGGAATCTTGGTGTCATGCCTTTTTCCCAGTGCTTGACGCACTCCGAGCAACCGGCTGGCGTTGACTTCGTCGAAGGTGGTCATGAAGGGGACCTCGACCTCTCGCAAAGCCTCCCGCGTCGGCACTCTCTCGGATACATCGCTAGGGCGAGAAACAACCGTTTGGCTTCTCGGGAAAGGATCAGGCTCGGAGAAGGCGAGGACAACGTCACGGATAGTCCGTCCTTCCGCGCCCGGTTCTTTGATCGTCGTGACGCCTACCTCTAAGTCGGAGGCCGGCTTGGGAACGGTGGGGGGCGCTTTGGCACGGAGCCCAGGCGTGGGCTCATCGGCGGGGGCCACAGTCCCCGGATGGCCGCTCTTCTCGGGCTGGGCTTGTCGGTCGTACTTCTCCAAGACAACATAACGGGTCAGCCACAAGGCCAATATCGTCCCGGCCGCCCATAACACCAGGTTCCCCCAGGCTCCCGCCCAGTACCAAACCAGAGGCAGCCCGACAGGGGAACGAGGAGCCGTCCAACCCCCACCACTTGCTCAGGCTGAAGCGGGGTGGAGTCTGGTTGTCGATTGGCGTCGCCGCTGGTCACGTAGGAGCCGTCGGGGTTGATGGACTCGATCCGATGGGTCAGGAGGCCGGGTCGAGCCGGGTCGGAGAAGACCACCACGGCGCCCGGACCCAGGCCTTGCCCGTTGTGGGGGGAGGCCAGCACTACGTCGCCGGCGCTGATGAGCGGTGACATTGACCCTGAGGTGATCACCACCGAGGTCCATCCGAGACCTATTGCCGGCGCAACCGCCACCAGGGCAAGCGACATGGTGACGTAGACAACGAATAGCCCCAGCAGGCCAAGCAGGAAGCGGGAGATCAGAGGAGCTGCCCCAAGCGCTCGGTTCACTCCAGCGCTCAGCGGGTGTAGTTGGGCGGGCCTGGAAGGTGCCACTCCTGTCGGAGGAGTCCAGTGTTTCACCCGAGGTACCTTGGCTGGAGGAGGAGCCGAAAGAGGAGGACGGTTCCCTTTCGGAGCGGCCGATCCCGGTGCTCTCGGGTGAGCCGGAGCGTCTGCGGGGCGCTTCGACGACGTCTCGAACTCGGTCGCCTCCGCTGCCGGTCGTTGCTTTGTAGTTATCGCTCCCACTGCACGTCCCTTTCCCACGAACCAGGGCGAGCCCTACGCTCGCCCTGGTTCGTCAGTAGGTCGGCTGTCGTCTCTTAGGCCTGGGCCTCCCACGTGAAGGTCGCCGTGGCGTTGAGACCCTGGGCTAGGTTGTTGTCCTGCAGCGTCACCGTGAACCGGTAGACGACAGTCTCGGGGTTGGCTGCCGGATTCCATGCCCCAGCACCGCTTGCGAAGTTGGTATGGGTCGCAGCAAAGCTGGTGAGGGTGCCGGTGAAGATCGTCGAGGTCGGGCTGAAGCCGGTCCCGAAGGCGCAGTCACCGAATATGCCGCCGGTTCCCTCCTCGATGGTCACGTCGAGGTAGGCGTCAAGTCCGGTCCCCCCCGAAACGCCATACAGGTTGACGTCGGACGGGAGCAGAGTCCCGCTGTAGGTGACCGCGATGCACTCTGTCACCGTGGCCAGCGGCGCCATGTCAGACACGATGAACATGGCGGAGACGGCGTCGTCGTCGGTGAGGATCACCGTGCCGGCTGACCACGTGTTGCCAGCGTTCTCGGTTGTATCCGAGAAAGCCGCGACCGACGCGGTCACTATCAACGCGGATGTGAGGAGGACGGCTGCACCGAGGACCCCGACACGTGCCAGGGGCCGTTTCCGCGAGCTGTCGTTCTCGATAGCAGGGTGTGTTGCATTTGGCATTCTCTGTCACCTCTTCGTGATGCGTCTTGGAGACGTTCTTTATGAAGTCCTCGCCAATATCGGCGAGGTCGGGGATGCTCTTGATGACCAGATATCGGTTTATTCAGCGTGACTAGTCATCTGGCGGGAGCCCGGAATCATCCTCAATAAGGCCAGAAATGAGCCGATATCGAAAAGAGAGGGCGAAACCGCCGCCGGCAACAGGAGGTACGAAAGATGTTAGGCGTGGGCCGACTGCTCGTGCAGCTAGTGGGCCTGCCCATCACCTGGTATTCGGTCGGCGCGTGGGTCCACCTGGTGGCCTGGTTCACAGTTCTGTCGCTGGCCGTTTTGGTGACCCGATACGCCCTACTCGAGAGATACGACCGGTCGGTCGAGCCCGAGGTATGGGCAGATGCCTCGCACTAGTCAGCGACAGTTCGTCGGGCTTCCGATCGTCGTGGGAGCGGCCGTCCTGGCTGTGGCGATGACGGTCACGGTCGGTTCGGGAGCGGTGTTCTTCGACACCACCAACAACACCGGGAACTCCTTCACCAGCTCAAGTTGCTTCGACTCCCAGCCGGGTTCGGTTCAGAGTGGGTCTGTCACCAGCTCGGCCAATGGGGTGGTTTCGGTTGCGATCACTGCGGTGGATCCGACGTTGTCGTTCCTGATGTTCTCCAGCCGGCATGACAGCAACCGGCCGGTGGGTTCGATGATCCGCGGGCGGCTCAATGGGGCTGGCACCGCGGTCGAGTTCGAGCGGGTGACCGACGAGGCGGTGCCGGTCACGATGACGATGGAGTGGTATGTCGTCACATACACCTGCGGGATCACAGTCCAGCGTGGCGAGGTGAGCCAGGCCACGACCACCATCGACGTGCCGATCAGCTCGGTGGGATCGACGTCTCAGGCGTTTGTGACCTGGTCAAAGACTCCGGTGGCTGCTGATGGGTCGTTCGGCGACAACGACCCGGTGCTAGGTGAGCTAACCAGTCCCACCAATCTCCAGTTCCGGGTCAACTCGGCTACCGCCACGCACATCATCGCCTGGCAGGTGATAGCTTTCGACAACCCGTCCGATGTCGGTGTGCAGACGGGTACGACCTCTCTGCTGGGTACCGCCACCTCGACCACCGCCACCCTGGCATCGGCCGTTGACGTCACCAAAACCTTCGTGTTGGCCAGCTACCGGATCGCCGGTGGCGGTCCCGACATCGGAGCGAACATGTTGCGCGCCGAGCTGACAAACTCGACGACGATAACCTTCACCAGGGATATTTCGGGTAGTCCCGACGACATCACCGAGATCACGTGGCAGGCGGTCGAACTCAAGGAAGGGTCCTCGGTGCAACGGGGGACACAAGCGTTTGCCGCCGCCACCGGACAGCAGAATGTTGGTATCACTCCGGTTGACACCAACAAGGCGTATGCGTTCGGGTCGGTGCAGGCCGGTTCGGGACAGAACGTGGGAAGTTCGAGCTACGCCGCCGACGACATCATCGGGGTGGGCAGCTTCACCGCCGAGTTGTCGGCCAGCCAGCTGACGCTGACCCGGGACAACACCGCCGCAAATGCCAACGTCGGCTGGTTCGTCGTTCACTGGGGCAGCGCAAGCCCTGCGGCCGCGGTCTCCGGCACGGTGGTGCCTTCTGCTACTGAGGTGGAGACTGTAGCTGGTGGTGAAACTCTGATCATCACGTTGACCAACGACACGTGGGCTCCGACGGTGGGGGCCGACAATTCGATCACCACTGACCTGATCAACGGTATCGACTCTGCTCAAGCCGAAGCCAACGGTTGGGATGCGGTGGTCAAAACCAACATGGACTTCAACGATGTCACCCGGACCAGTGACACCGTGGTCACCATCAACCTCGGTGCCGAACCCACCTATAACATCACTGCTGACGAAACCGTCACCGTCACCGTTCCCGCCACCGCTGTCGCCGGTGGTGGCCCGATCACCGCCATCCCCACCTTCACCATCAGTGCCACAATTGTGGTGCAGATCCTCGACTCGTGGACTAATGGGACCACTCACAGCGTGTCGGCTGGAACCAGCCGTCTGCTCCTGGTCGGGGTTTACGGTGAGGACACTCTCGTTGCTGACAGTGTCAACACGGTGACCTGGGGTGGTCAGACCCTCACCAAGATCAACGAGGTCATCGTCGGTGGTGGGTTCTCCAATATCGCCTGGTTGGGTTATCTCGACGAGGCCGGTATCGCCGCTGCCACCGGTGACATCATTGTTGTCACCTGGTCCGGTCTTCCCCCCAGCGACACGATCTCATATTCGGCGGTCACCCTTGAAAACGTTGACCAGACGACACCAGTTGGTGGGTCGAGCACCGGCACCGCGGTCTCCGCGAGTACGGTCCAACCTGCTGGTGGGCTTGGTGTCGACTCCGGCGATCTTGCCGTCTACATCACCGTCAGCGGGGACATTCAGACCCATACCGCAGCCACCGGATATGTCGAAGGCACCGAAGAGCCGGTCGGAGCCTCGGGACACACCTCCGCCACCGCCACCAAAGTAATCACCGCCACCGGCACCGAACAACCCATCGCCAACTGGACCACCACCAACAACCGACTGGC
>JAZFTT010000035.1:0-8533 GCA_036446835.1 Acidimicrobiia bacterium | reverse complement strand
CACCAAGTCTCTGATCGAAGAGCGGACGGAAGGGATCATCGACGGCTCGTTCGCGGTGTTCCCCGACCCGATCGTTGATCAGGATGGCAACGAACGAGAACTCGGCAACATCTTCACAGACGAGATGAGCTGGTTCGTCGAAGGTGTCATCGGAAGCCCCACCGGCTGATTCGACGACAACAGCGGAGAGAGGACCCCGCGAGCGGGGTCCTCTCTCTGTTTCCAGCGACATCGGATCCGGCGGCCTGCGTAGGCTGGCCTCATGTCTGATCCGGCCGTTGCGAGCGGTGGCACATTGGCGGTCGATTTCAAGAACATCAGCAAGTCGTTCTACGGCGTCAAGGCCAACGATTCGGTCGACTTCGATCTGAGGTGGGGCGAGGTGCACACCCTGCTGGGGGAGAATGGCGCCGGTAAGTCGACCCTCTGCTCCATTCTTGCCGGTCTGTACCGTCCCGACTCTGGGAGCTTTCTCTACGACAGGGAGCCCCAGGTCTTCAAATCACCAAAGGATGCCCTTGCCGCCGGGATCGGGATGGTCTACCAGCACTTCCGGCTGGTGCCGAACCTCACCGTGGCGGAGAACCTCGCTCTCGGTCATCCAGACCTCGACATACGGATCTCGCAAAAAGAGTTGGAGCGAGAGGCCCGTGATCTCGGTGAGCAATACGGCTTGCCCGTGGACGCAGCTGCTCGGGTTTGGCAGTTGTCGGTCGGGGAACAACAGCGCGTCGAGATTCTGAAGCTTCTCTATCGCAAAGTTCGGGTGCTCATCCTCGACGAGCCGACCTCGGTATTGACCCCCACAGAGGCGGAGCAACTGTTCAAGACAATGCGCCAGATGGCGGCAGAGGGTCGATCGGTGATTTTCGTTTCCCACAAGCTGAATGAGGTCAAACAGGTCTCCGATCGCGTCACGGTCTTGCGTGGCGGGAAGAGCGTTGGCGTCGTCGACACGGCTGATACCGAGACCAAGGATCTGGCGAGAATGATGGTGGGCCGCGACCTTGTCCTTTCGACGCGTGAGGCCGAGGAGGTGACTGGCGAGATCATGCTCTCGGTGCGTGATCTCCGAATTCAGGGTGACCGTGGCCTCGAGGCGGTCAAAGGTGTCTCATTCGACGTTCGCGCCGGTGAGGTGCTTGGCGTGGCCGGTGTTTCTGGCAACGGCCAGCGGGAGTTGGCCCAAGGCTTGGTAGGACTTCGCCCGCCAACTGGAGGCACAGTGATCCTCGATGGAGAGGACGTCACCACAAGAAGCGTTGTGGACCACATCGACATGGGCATGGCGTATGTGCCCGGGAACAGACTGGGAATGGGTCTTGCTGCAGGGCTCACAACCGAGGAGAACCTGGCGTTGAAGGCCTATCGTCGGCCTCCCTTCTCCAAGGGGATACGTCTCTACGCAGACGCCTTCAAGGAACATGGCGAAAAGCTGATCGACAAGTACGACGTTCGTGGAGTCAGGCCCGGGCTTCCGATTCGGCTCTTGTCGGGAGGGAACCTACAAAAGGCGTTGTTCGCCCGTGAAATAACCCAAGATCCCAAGGTCTTCATTGCCCGATCGCCAACACAGGGGTTGGACGTGGGCGCCACAGAAGCAGTTCGTCAGCATCTTCTGACCGAGCGGTCCCTCGGCAAGGCCGTCCTGTTGATCTCGGAGGACCTTGACGAGTTGTTGGCCTTGGCCGACCGTCTCGTTGTGATGTTCGTAGGTGAGATCGTCGGCGAGATGCCCGCAGAGGAAGCCACCGCGGAGAAACTGGGCCTCCTCATGGGTGGCGGCGCCGAGGTGGACCACGATGGCTAGGCGCTTCGTGGTCGAGCCCCGCGGCCTGGCCAGTCTCCGGCTGGTCATCATGGTTCCGGTGCTGTCGGTTCTGGCGGCGCTCGCATTGGGAGCCCTCTTCCTGGCGGCCACCGGGGAGAACCCGATAGATGTCTATGCCAAGATGGTCGATGCTGCCTTCGGTGACGTCAGAGCCGTCTCCGAGACTCTGATCTCTGCCACGCCGCTCATTCTCACCGGGTTGGCGGCGGCTGTTGCGTTCAAGATGCTGGTGTGGAACATCGGCGCCGAAGGCCAGTTCCTCTTTGGAGCAATTTTCGCTTCCGGCCTGGCTATCTGGATTGGCGAGGCTATGCCGGCAGGCGTCGCGCTTCCGCTGGTAATCCTTGCGGGCGCTGTTGGCGGCGCCTTTTACGCAGGGTTTGCCGCAGTCCCCAAGGTCTATCTGGGCACCAACGAGATCATCACGACCCTGATGCTCAACTTCATCGCCCTCAGTTTCATGAACTTCCTGATCTTCGGGAGCAACAGCCCGTGGCGGGATCCGGAGTCGGCTACCTTCCCGCAGGGCCGGCCGTTGCCCGATTCATCAAGGATCCCCGAATTCCTCAATCGGCTCGACTACGGCATCTTTGTCGCTACCGCCGTTGCCCTTGCCGCCTGGTACCTGATCGAAAAAACTCGGTGGGGGTTCGAACTGCGCACGGTCGGCGACTCACCGGGGACCGCCCGGTATGTCGGAATTGGGGTCTCTCGCAAGATCCTCGGCGTGTTTCTTCTCTCTGGAGCCTTTGCCGGGCTGGCGGGATCATTGTTCGTCGCCGGACCGGTGGGTGCGCTCGACCCGCGGTCACTCGACCTTGGCCTTGGATTCACCGGGATCATCGTGGCCGCTTTGGCCCGACTCAACCCGATCGCAGTAGTGCCGGTGGCGGTGCTGATGGGCGCCCTCAGCAACGCCGGACCTTCACTTCAGTCCATTGGCGTTCCTCCGGAGACCGTCACCATGCTCCAGGGCGCCATTCTGGTGTTTGCCGTCGCCGGGGAGTTCTTCATCGCCAACAAGGTTCGCCGACCGGAGAAGACCCCTTCCGCGCCGGCCGCGGCCGAGGAGGTGGCGGCGTGAACGATTGGTGGTGGGTGTCGACGCTGGTCTTCGGTATCAGCCTGGGTACGCCTCTGGTCTTCGCCACGGTGGGCGAAATCATCACCGAACGTTCCGGGATTCTGAATCTGGGCGTCCAGGGAACGATGCTCGTCGGCGCTGTCGCCGGCTTCTGGGCAACGTTCAACACCGGTGGTGGCTTCGGTCTTTTCCTGGGTGTGGTCGCGGCGATCCTTGCCGGTGCAGCCGTCTCGATGATCCACGCCTTCCTGTCGATCTCATTGCGTGTCAACCAGATCGTCTCCGGGCTTGCCCTCACGCTGTTTGGAACGGGTTTGGCGAGTTTCATGGGCAAGGTCGGATCAGATCCACTCGTGGGCAAGCCCTCTCGGGAGACGTTTCAACCGGTCTTCGAAGGCGGCATCACCGAGCTGCCCTTGATCGGACCGATCCTGCTCAGTCACGACATCATGGTCTATGTGGGTGTCTTGACCGCTGCTGTGGCGAGTTTCTATCTATTCCACACCCGGATGGGCTTGACGGTGCGCGCGGTTGGTGAAGACCCGGCCTCGGCCGAGGCGGCAGGGATCAACGTGAACACGGTGCGCTACATCCACGTGATGGTCGGAGGAGCGCTATCGGGGCTTGGTGGGGCATATTTTGCTCTGAAGATCGTCCCCACCTGGCAGAACGACCCAATTGGCGCCGCGGGATGGATCGCTATCGCCCTGGTCATCCTGTCCAGTTGGCGACCCTGGCGCGCACTTTTCGTTGCATATTTGTTCGGATCGGCTCAATTCCTGGAGCTTCAGATCCAAACCCTTGGGGATCCGTGGAACGCGATCCCTGCGACGCTGCTGGCGATGATCCCGTTCCTGATGGCGATCATCGCAATGATCGTGTTTGCCAGCGGCAAACGGGCTCGCCTCCTCGGGGCACCGGCCGCGTTGGCCATCCCCTACTTCCGGGAGCAGCGCTAGCAGCGCAACACTACGTGAGTTGACTGATTTCCCAGAGATGGCCGTCGGGGTCGGGAAAGAAGCATCGGACCTCTGGGCCCCAGTCGTATGGCGGCGTCAGGAACTCGGCGCCTCGATCTCGCAGAGTCTCATATGCCGCCTGGCAATGCTCGACCCGGATGGTGAACGAGTGGTGTACCGCAGTGCGTTTCGGCGGCGAGAACGAGACATCGGGCTTGTCCTTGGTGGGCTCACCACCATTGACGAGGAGCAGCCAGGACTCGTTGAACTTGAATACCACCGATGAGCCGCTCTTGCGGTACATCTCCGCGCCGAGCACCTTTTCGTACCAGGCCGACGACCTTTTCACATCCTCGACCACGAGAATGTGGGTGAGAGCCATGTCCGGTGTCGGAAATTCGGATGCCATCTTCCTGTCGTCCTCCGGTGATAGTTGATCTCCAGCATCATCGAGTACCGACCCCAATTCGTGGATCAGTCCGTAGATGTCTCCCAGCACCCAGATCTCGAGGATGCGGCCTTCTTCGATGGTAAACACCGCAGCTCCGGCGTACTCGAAGCGTTGTCCGGTCGGCGGTAAATCGAAGACCTCGCCTTCATGGGTGCCGGTATAGGTGAGACGAGCGAAGGTCTTGTCACCTTCGGTGATGGTCATGACGACCTCGTTGTGGAAGTTCGGGGAGAACGTCTGAATGAAATCGACATACTCCCCGAACTCCTCGAAGCCGACTTTGACCTGGCCCAGCGACCCGCGGAACCGAATGTCGGGGTGAAGGATCTCGGCGAAGACGCTCTTATCGAACCGGTTCCACATGTCGTTGTAGAACCGGTCGATCAGGTCGTGGTGCTGCTTCTGGGTCACTGACCTGAGGCTAACGGCCGACTCAAGAGGGACTGCGCCGGCCCGCAACGAGCGAAGTCGCCGACAGACATCACGACGCACTATTTCAGGGGGCAAGTAGTTAGGCCTCGAAGATGCAGACACGGTCGATTCGGTCGTGGTTCTTGAGTGCTTCCCTTATCGACTCCGCGGCCACGGTGGTTTCCTGTCGACGATTTGTCAGTGCCACCACGACTCGTGATCCATCGGGAACGCCTGCCAATCCTCCGCTCTGGTTGCCGATCAAGGTGGCAACGTCCTCCGGAGTGAGTGTCTGATCGAGACCCCTTCCGGTGAGAGCCGAGACCAGTTGTGGACGATGGGCTACTTCGTCGAGACGGCCCCCAACCGCATCGAGACCGGCCACTACGACAACAGTCGTGGTTCGGGAGGGAATGGCCGGCTCGTGCTCGGCGGGCGCCTTGATGGCACGTCTTCGCGCACCGTCTGCCTCCACCAGGATGTAGTCGATGTCGGTGTCGCCGAACAACTCGTTGACCATCGGGGTCGGAACACCAAGGATCTTCGGTCCGTCGATCTCGCCGATGAGAAATCCTGTCTTCCCGGACAGGAGGGCTTGCCTGACACCATCGAGATCGTCGACGCGCACTGCAGATGACGGGATCTGATCGGTGCCCATTCTTGTGGTTGTGGTGAGCACGACCCGATTTTCCTGGGCGAGTTCGAGGCCAAGGCTGAGCAGCAGTGCGGACTTGCCGCCGGCGCCCACGAAGGAAACCAGCTCACGTGGTCCGAGTCCCAGAGTCTCGGAAAGGTCCTGAGTCACGCGCTCTGCTCGTTCAGCCAGGACAGAACTGCTTCGAGGACACCCGCGCCGACGAGTCGCGCCTTGTCGGATATCTCAAAGCAAGCGTCTCGGTCACCACGTGGATCGATATCGCAGATCTTTAGCCCCAACGAGGCAACGAAGCCGGGCGAGATCAGTCCACGCACAACCCCGTCGATGGTGGCCACAACGGTTTGATCGCCTACTGAACCGAGTCGCTCGCCTTTGGTGATCCGGTCGCCAATAGACACATCCCATCGGACTTCACCGTTACCCGGAGCACGCACGATGCGCTCGGATGAAGCGCCGCCGACGCGACCGGGGACACCTGTATCGGGTTCGGCGGGTCCATCCCATATGACTCGACCCAGTCGGTGCCCTCGTTTGGTCTCTACCACGGCGTGACAGTCGATACCGGCGACGAAACCGGGGCCAAGAGCCACCACAAGAGACGCCTGGTCGATTGTCGTGTCAAGATTTCGTTTGGCGAGGCGAGCGTCGACGACGATTGACGCAGGATCGGCCAGATCGGGGAGAGTCGGGCTGACGAGAACGGGAACAACTCCGGAGCGGGCAAGCTCGGTCATGTCGGCCGTTGGTGTGGTGCGCGCTCCCTGGATTCCCTCGATCTCCACCGTTCCCTCATTGATCGCCGAGGCAAAAGCCACTTTGCGTCTTATCGCAAGCGGGTTTTCGAGTTCGAGGACGACTACCGGGAATCCGGCCTGATGGAGCTGATAGACCACTCCCGAGGCCAGATCTCCGCCGCCTCGGATAACGGTCAGCTGATCCTCGAAGAGCATCAGGCCTGGTGGTGCGGGCCGGAAGCCGTCGCTCTGTTCACCTGGATCACCTCTGCCATTATCGAGACCGCGATCTCTTCGAGGGTTTCGGCGCCAAGTTCGATTCCGATGGGCTGATGGATCCGGTTGAGCTCCTTCTCATTGTTTCCACGGGCGATGAGCTCGTTCTTGACTGTCGTCCACCGCCGCCGGCTTCCCATCACGCCGATGTACGCGGCCGGGGTCTCGAGAAGGAGTGGGATGGTGTCAGCGTCGATGTCGGTGGATCGCGACACGAGGATCACCGATGTGTCTTCGGTTACCTCTTCCTTGGCGAGAGCCGCCACTACCGAGCCGCGAAGTCGGACATCGGCGTCCGGCAGGTGGTCTTCGCTCAGCATGTCCTCGCGATCGTCGGTGATCACCGTGCGATAGCCGAGCCAGTGCGCCAGGTCGACAACGGCGCGGCCGACGTGGCCGGCCCCTACGACAAAGATGGTGTGTGGTGGCATGTAGGGCTCCAAATAGATCTGAACTTCGCCCCCGCAGACACCGGGGTCCCCACGGGTGGGCTCGAGCAATGAGTAGGTGAGCATTTGCGTCTTTCCGCTGCTCATCGATTCCTGTGCAGCCTCGATGACCCTCGACTCCATGTCTCCGCCCCCCACGGTGCCGCTGAGGGCCCCGTCGCCGTAGATGAGCATTTTGGCGCCGGCACGCCGCGGCACAGATCGTTTGGTCGCGACGACAGTTGCCAGGACCACAGACTTTGAGCCGGCGACAGCCTCCGCCAGTTCATTCACCAGTGAGTGAGAGTCGTGGGTCTTCACACTTGAAGCGCGGTCCACACCCGCTCCGGCGTGAAGGGGATCGCATCTATACGGGCACCTGTGGCGTTGACGATTGCGTTGCGGATTGCCGGGGCGACGCCGTCTTTGGGGATCTCGGCGATCGCCTTGGCGCCGAATGGTCCGCTCTTTTCCATCGTCTCAACCAGGTAGGTGTCGATTCGGGGTATCTCGTCGGCTCGATATATCCAGTAGGGCCCGAACTTCGGATTGGTCATTCGGCCGGTCTCGTCGTATGCCATCTCCTCACAGTGGGCGTAACCGAGGGCCTGGACCATTCCTCCCTCGACCTGGCCGGAAGCCGTTATCGGGTTGATCGGAACGCCGCAGTCGACGGCCATGACCAGCGACTTGACTTCGACCTGGCCCGTGT
Organism: Acidimicrobiia bacterium; assembly: GCA_036446835.1. GTDB lineage: Bacteria > Actinomycetota > Acidimicrobiia > Spongiisociales > ZC4RG35 > SZUA-217. The sequence continues at coordinate 989 of JAZFTT010000035.1, read as the reverse complement.
CCATGTCGACTTCCACCTCGGCAAACTGAGCGGCGTATGGCGGTGGTGACTCCGGTGAGACATAGGACGCCGTGCCCATGATCTGGCGTTGCTGCTGTTGATGGAGTGAAGAGAGAGCGATGTCAGCGAGACTCACCGATCGGCCATCGGTCGACCATGCTTGGCGGTCGTGTAGCTCGATTGCGTCGGGCCGTTCATCGAGCATCAGCGCTGCCCGGTCCACAACCATCCTGGCAGCCTCCTCGGCTGCCCGCTTGACAGCCATGCCCGAAATGTACGTTGTGCTCGAGGCGTATGCGCCTGTGTCAAACGGGGTCATGTCCGTGTCGGCGGCATAGACCAGGATGTCCTCGAGAGGCACACCGAGGACCTCGGCGGCGATTTGGCCGAGGATGGTGTCGGCGCCAGTGCCGAGATCTGTCGCCCCAAAAAGCAGGTTGAAAGAGCCGTCGTCGTTGATCTTGATGCTGGCCGCCCCCATGTCGAGACCGGGTATGGCACTCCCGTGCATGCAAAGCGCAAATCCGATACCGCGACGGATATGTGGGCGATCTCTGGGATTCACCCATTCGGGGTCCACGCGACGTTGCCAGGAGATCGCTCGCTTGCCCTGGGCGACACACTCTTCAATGCCGCTCGACGTGACGACGGGTACGAAGGCTCCCTCGGTGTCGCCTTCGCCGAGCTCGGGGGCCACATCCAGGGGATCGCCGGTCGTGGTCCAGTTCATCTGGCGGAACTCGAGAGGGTCCATGTCCAATGCCGCGGCGATGTCCTCCATGTGAGATTCGAGCGCAAACAGCGCCTGAGGCGCTCCGTATCCCCGATAAGCGCCAGGAACCGGGATATTGGTGTAGACGACATCGCAGCGGAACCGCTTGTTTCTTGCCTTGTACGAGCTGAGGCCCCGCAAACCACTGACCATTTGCACGGTGAGCCCGTGGGTGCCATAGGGGCCCGTGTTGGCCAGGACTTTCATCTCTTGTGCG
>JAZFTT010000034.1:0-5267 GCA_036446835.1 Acidimicrobiia bacterium | reverse complement strand
GGCCCCGCTTTGTCGACCTCTACGCGAAAACCCGCGGCCGGAGAAGCGGCTTGAAGAACGACCTCATCGGGTCGGTACCTGACTACGACGGTTCCACCATCCGTTGCGGTTGTCTTCACGGTCCATTCAACGACCGTGGATGTCGTCGTCGAGGATGGAGCGGACGTGCTGGTCGATGTGGATCGGATCGTGGTGGCTGTCACGCCGGGAACCGTCGTGGCCGTTGGTGTGGAGATCGTCGTCGGGGTTACCACGGTGGTAACCGTCCGAAGCGTCGTCGTGGCGGATTCGCCGCCGGGTTCGAGTTGGGGGGCAGCCACGTTGAGAGGTGACGAAGGGCGCTCGCTGACCCGTTCATCGGCGGCGCTGACGATCTGCCAGGTGAGGGTTGTGGTCAGAACCACTACCACAAGCCACCCGCCCGCCAATGCCAGTCGTCTCACGTAATGATTGTCACAGGCCGGGGGTTCTTTGCCAGTCAACAGTTCGTCAAGGTTTCCTCAAGGAGGATGTTGCCGATCCAAGCGGCATATAACCTTGCAGCCGTGGCCAAGATCGTCCTGATCGAAGATGATGTGGAAATTCGGCGTCTGGTGGCCCGAGCGCTTTCCGAACAAGGCCACGATGTCGAAAGTGCCGCGATGGCGATGGAGGGTCTTCAGTTGACCGTGAAGGGCGCCCCCGATCTCGTGGTGATGGACCTCGGCCTCCCCGATCTCGACGGGACCGAACTCCTCCGCATGATCCGTTCTGTCAGCGAGGTTCCGATAATCGTCATCACCGCCAGAGGGACGGATGACGTCGTGGTCAAGACTCTCGACGCCGGCGCTGATGACTACCTCACAAAGCCATTTTCCTTGACACAACTCGAGGCAAGGGTGAGAGCCGTGCTGCGTCGGGGATCGGCCGCGGACACAGACGGGCCAATTCAGGTGGGCGATTTGATAGTCGACGCCGTTTCTCGCGAAGCGACCCTGGCCGGTGACCTGCTCGAACTGAGCCCAAAGGAGTTCGACCTGCTCCACGTGCTCGCCGCCAGATCTGGCGAGGTCGTGAGCAAGCGGGAACTGATGGCCGAGGTCTGGAGAGAGCCGTATGGGGGATCGGAGCGGACCGTCGATGTACATCTTTCCTGGCTCAGGTCGAAGCTGGGAGAGAGTGCTCAAGAGCCCCGCTTTCTCCACACCGTCCATGGCGTGGGCGTGAAGCTCGTCGATCCTTCGGCGTGAGACGAAGGCTGGTGATCCTCAGCCTGGCGACAACGGTGCTGATCGTCATCTCTCTCATCGTCCCTCTTGGCCTCCTGGTTCGCCGTCAGGCCGAAGATCGGGCGAGAGTGGCTACAGAACGGCAGGCGCAGTCTGCGGCCGCACTCGTCGCCCTCACCGTGACACTGGAGACTTCTTCGCAGACGATTGAGAACGCTGTGGGGGCTCTGAATCCCGGAGTCATCGTGGTCTTGGCCGACGGAACCGTCTTTGGCGGTCTGCTCCCCGGCCAGGGGTTGCTTGTCGAAGTGGCGCTCGCGGAGCAGGCAACGATCACCGCTGTTGTCGAGGGTGGTTGGGAAGTAGCCATTCCTGTCATCGGGGCTGAAGGCATTGCGGTTGTTGATGCGTTTGCCTCAGATGCAGAGCTAACGAATGGCGTGACCGAGGCGTGGTTGTTGCTGGCCTTCCTTGGCCTCCTGCTCGTGGGCCTGGCGATCTGGGTGGCCGACCGCCTTGGCCAGCGCTTCGTACGACCCATCAGGGATCTGGCCGGTGCGGCTCATCTCATGAGCGAGGGAGATCTCGACACACGAGTCGAGATCGACTCGATGCAGGGAGTCCCTCCCGAGATCATCGAGGTTGGCGCCGCTTTCAATACGCTCGCTGTTCGGCTCGACCAGTTGCTCATCGAGGAGCGGGAGGCAGCGGCGGACCTTTCCCATCGTCTGCGCACACCGCTGACATCACTCCGGCTTCAAGCCGAGAAGATCGACAATGCAACGGATCGAGAAGACACACTGGTTCAGGTCGATCGTCTCGAAGCAGCCATCGATCGACTGATCGAGATATCGAGAAACCAGAAATCCGCATTTTCAGAGTCATCCGAACTTGATGTGGTTGTTGCCGATCGAGCCTCATTTTGGAGAGTTCTCGCAGACGCGCAGAAACGGGAATTCGACCTCGATCTTGACGCTGGGAAGTGCGAACTGGGAGTTTCGGCCGAGGATCTTGGGGTGGTCGTCGACACTCTCGTCGGCAACGTCTTTGCCCATACTCCCCCGGGCACCGGTTTCTCGATAACGACCGGCGAGTCTGAGAACCGTCCCTGGATAAGGGTGTCCGACCATGGTCCTGGTTTTGCCCACAGGTCCATGGTGGACCGGGGCGTCAGTGGGCGTGGCTCCACAGGCCTCGGACTCGATATCGTCCGTCGAACCGCCGAGCTGACCGGAGGGCATCTGGACATGACCGACCGCCCGGGAGGAGGGGCGGTCGTTCGCGTCTGGTTTGGGTAGGCGGTGTTCAGCTCGATTCGAGCTCGATCTCAATCTCGATCTTCCCATGGTCCACTCTGGCCTCGAACTCGACTTCGTCCGAGCCACGCTCAAACTCCACTTCGACTCGATCGGCCTCCGCACGTTCGATCTCGATATCCCAGCCTCGCGCCGAGATATTCACTAGCTCGAGCCGCCCGTCAATAATCTCCACCGTGACTCTGCCCACTCCGGGGATGTCATAAACGACACGCTGGTCTTCGAACACCTCGACCTCGTCATTGTCATCGTGGTGAATCGATGTTGATGTCGAACTGTCGTCGTCGTCATCATCCTCGTCATCATGGATCGATGTCGTCGTAGTGCCACCGGAGATCGTGGTTGAGGTCGTGGTGTCGTCATCATCCTCATCATCGTGGATCGATGTCGACGTGGTGTCATTATCCTCGTCATCCGCCGTCGTTGGAGCGGTGACACCCTCGTCGAGGATCGTGGCTGCTGTCACCTCCGTCGACGATAGCTCCTCAGCGGCCCCGTCGGTCCCCGCCCATGCCACTCCAACAAGCACCATGGCAGCTGCAACCGCAGTGAACACACCGAGCATTTTTCGTGCCATATCTGACCTCCTTCGATCGAGACCAGAATCACTCATCCGATGTCATCGGCGCTTCAGTAGAACCTCAAGAAGAAATCAAGGTTGGTGGGCGACAAGATCCACTGAACCTCCCCGGGCCTGGTGTCGTATACAACTGTGTCACAACTATCGATGTAGGAGGTCCGCATGAGACGAAGACATCCCCTTCTGATCCTGATCGCAATCGGTGTCGTCGTCACCGCCTGCGGAGGGTCTTCGGAAGACTCAGGAGGCGATCCCCCTGACGAAGTGAAGATCACCATCGAGAACTTCAGCTTCGGAGATCCGGCCACGGCAGAGGTGAAAGACACCATCCTGATTGTCAATGAAGATGGTGTAGCCCACACCTGGACTTCGGATGACAATGCTTTCGACTCGGGCTCGATCAGCCCCGATGGGAGATTCACCTTTCGTTTCGAAGAGCCCGGTGAGTATGGGTTCTTCTGCTCGATCCACCCCACAATGACCGGAACGATTGAGATTTCTGGCTAGCAGTGAACCCGCTCGGACGATCGGTCGTATTCACACATGACATCCGATCAAAGAGCTATTGCTTAGGAGCGCTCCATGATGAAAAGACCACTGATCCTCGTCTCCGGCTTCGCGCCGGTCTTGGCCGATGGCACACATCGACATGGACGGGAACGGTGAATGCGAGTTCATGCCACCGCACAACATCGTTGACATCCCGGCCGCCACCGCAGATGACGCAGTTGCGGCAGTGGGCGCAGAGGTCACCGTCGGTTAGTCCTCCCCCGCGCCGCATGGGCTCATAAGGGACAATGCGACTGTTATGAAAGGCTCTCCGAGCAGCGCTGGCGCAGAGGCGCTGGCGATTCGTTTGCATACCGACCACGCAGATGCGCTGTTCACATGGGCGCTGGGGCGGACTCCCGACCGGCGCGATGCGGAGGAGCTGGTTGCCGAGGCCATTGTCAAGGCCTGGAAACGATATGACCAGTTTGATGCCGAGCGGGGGTCGGAACGCGCCTGGATCTTCGGGATTGCCCGCAACGCCTTGATCGACATGCATCGCAGCTCCCAGCGCCGTCTCCGTCTGGTAACCGATAAGGCCAGTGCGGAGTCATCGGTAGATGACGGGACCGATGCTTTTGCCGAGTCGAGCCTGGTGCGTGAGGCGATGGCGTCTCTCACGGAGGAGCATCGGGCCGTTGTCGTCGCGGCCTACTTCAAGGGTCTCAACACCAAGGAGATATCTGAGAGACATGGAGTGCCACCGGGGACTGTGAGGTCTCGGATGTACTACGCGATGAGATCACTGCGAGCATCTCTCGAAGAGAAAGGAGTGCTGCTTTGAGCGATCATCAACAATTCCACCAGTGGTCTGCCGCCTACGTTCTGGGAGCGCTCGACACCGAGGAACGGCTGTCCTACGAAGCCCATCTGGCAGGTTGTGAGACCTGTCAGAGTGAGATTCGGAGCTTCTCAGCCATTCCGGGACTGCTCAACAGGGCGGGAAAAGATGAGCCCATCGAAGCGCCGCCACGAGTTGCGGAGTCGATGGTGGCGAGGATCCAGTCTGAGTGGTCGGAACTTGCCCGCAGCCGCAACCGATGGCGGTGGGTGGCCGGTGCTGCGGCCGCCGTTGCCCTCGTGCTGGGTTTCGCTTCTTTGACACCGCCGTCGCAGGCAGGCATCGAGATGGCCGTTCAGCCCGGATCGGTTGCCACCGGCTCGGTGACACTTGACGAGCGAGCTTGGGGAACGGCGATCACACTCGACCTCCAAGGACTGCCGGCCAACGACACATATGTGGCTTGGGCGATCGACAAGAACGGAGAATGGCAACAGGTGGCCTCGTGGGGCCCAACGCCCAACTCCTCGGCACATGTCTCCGGCGCCTCCTCTTTTGAAACGACAGACCTGGAGCGGATCGTCGTAACTCCTGAAGATCAGGACGTGCAACTGTTCGAGGCGCGCAACGACAAAGCCTGAGTGCCCTCCTTCTTCAAGGATTCCCAGGTGCGCGTACCCGGGTCACCATGATCCTGATCGCCACCGGAAATTCCTCGTCGTACTCCTCATGCGTCCAACCGAGCCGGACTATTTCATCTCCGTACTTGGTCATGTAGTCGGTTGAGCCCAGCGGCGTCGACACATCCGGGTCTATTGAAGCTGTTCCCTCCA
>JAZFTT010000033.1:0-31101 GCA_036446835.1 Acidimicrobiia bacterium | reverse complement strand
GCTCCGACGACCAACTCCTATCGCCGGCTGGTGCCGGGTTATGAGGCCCCGGTCAATCTGGTGTACTCGAGTCGAAACCGATCGGCTGCCATCCGAATCCCGCAGTATTCGCAGGCTCCGCCGGCGAAGCGGATCGAATTCCGGTGCCCGGATCCGTCGGCCAACCCGTACCTGGCCTTCGCGGCCATGCTCATGGCCGGCCTCGACGGCGTCCAGAACCGGATCGAACCGCATGATCCGGTGGACAAGGATATCTACGACTTGCCACCGGCAGAACTTGCCGGCCTGCCCTCGGTGCCCGGGAGTCTCGATGAGGCGTTGGCCGCACTTCAGGAAGACCATGACTTCCTGCTCCAGGGTGGAGTCTTCACCCAGGATCTGATCGACACGTGGATCTCCTACAAGACCGTCCATGAGGTTGATCCGGTGAGATTGCGGCCTCACCCGCACGAGTTCCACCTGTACTACGACATCTAGACGTCGTCGCGGCGATTAGGGAAGGGGCCGAGCGGCAGCTCGGCCCCTTCATCGAGAGGTTCATATCCAGTGGGGCTAGGAGGTGTCGTCGACGGCGTTGTGGGCGTTAGTGACCTCGGTGTCGAAGTCCCCGGTGGCCTGGACGTAGGCCTCGACCGCAGCCCTTCGTAGCTCGCCGGTGTCGGTCGAGCGCAGTCCGTCGAGGGCATCTCCGGCGGCAAGGGCGGCGAACTGGACCGCTGTCTTCAGCGCCTCGTGGTTGACCTCGAGCCCGGCAGGCACGGTCATGGCGGTGACCTGGTCGGAGAGGTCGTTGGTGTCGTTCGCCACCACTTCGAGCCTTGGTTCGGCATCTTCGTATTCAATCTCCCGCGGATCGGTCTCGAAGCCGTCATTCACGGTCACCATCTCGGTGGTCAAAAGCTGCAGATCGGCGTTGATGTCGTCAAGCTCGTCGAGATACGCCTGAGCCTCAGGGTCGAGCTCACTTCCACCGCCATCGACAGTTGTTTCGGTGCTGTCGGGTGCCGTGGTTGTGGTTGGCTGCCCGGCGAGTGTCGTGTCCGGCGACGCCTCCGGGAGCTCACGAACGAAGAAATAGGTGAAAGCGATCATCCCGAGGATGACCAGGGGGAGGATCCAGCGTCCCGGCTTCGGATCGGGGTTGACGGCCATGACCAATGAGACGATAGCTGCCGGTGCTCGAGTTCCTTGGTTGGAGAACTTCTGGCTCAACCCCCTTGAAGCGATGGCCGCCAACCCATACCTTCGTTACATGGATGAGGAGCGACAAGAGGTCTACGAGCGGATTCCGTGGGAGACCCTGGACAAGCAGAGTGGAGATCGACAATGGTTGGTGGTCGCGGTGGCCGGAGCGGTCGCCGTCGGCGCCCTCGCTTACTCCTTTGTGAAGAGCCAACCAGCCCCTTCGTCGGCGCCGGCTCCGGTAGCCGCTGCAGTGACTGATCCCCCAGCCACGAGCGCTGTCACTCCAGTTGCTCCAGTGACGACGACGCAGACACCGCTGTTGCTCGCAGAGGCTGATCTGTATGCCGTCAACCCTGAGCGCATCATCGATCAGGCGAAGGCCCTCGCCGGGTGGTTCGCTGTCGAATATTTCGCCGTGGATGGGTCTGACCAATCCCAGGAGACTCTCCGGTCACTCATGCCATCAGGGGTTCCTCTTCCCGAGGCTCCGGTCGGCATCCAGGTGTTTGTCGATTGGGTGGGGGTTCAGAGCGTGACGGAGACAGCGCCTCTCGCGTACGACATAGAAGTCCTGGTGCGATCATTGATGGCGGAAGGTGACGGTGGTTTTGTTCGCCAGCCAACCCGAGTTGCCACGATCACCGTGGTTATTGGTGACGACGGGGTCGCCAGGGTCTCGCGGCCCCCGTTAATCACGACGCCCGAGGAATCGTCCCCGGTGAGCATGACCCTGACCCCCCTACCGGCAGCATTGCAAGAGCAGGTGGAGTCGATGCACGGACCGGTACTGGGCGGGGAACAGCTCGAGGACGGACGCTGGCGTGTGGTTGTCGTGGTCGAAGGCATAGACGGTGTGCGGCGCCCAACGAGCATCACCGTTGGTCCGTGAGGTCAGACTTCGAAGTGGCTCTCTAGGATCGCTGTCGCTGATGGGGCGATGGTGTCCCACGAACCGGTGGGAGTCTTTGAGATGGTGACGAAGTCTGCGGTCAGAAAGATGCTTGTCACCTCGTCGATACCAAGCAGCTCGACCACGAAGGCCTCCTCAGGCTCCGACCCCCTGACATATGTCCCCGGCCCTCCGACGGGCGATCCGACGCTGAACTTCATTGCGTTGGGATTGGGTGTGGGGTCAGATCTGACTGGCATCGGGCGGCGAGCGTAGTCCGATGAGCCGGATCATCGGTGTGGACGTGGGCGGTACTTTCACGGATGTTGTTGTTTTCGATGGCCAAGACATCACCGAAGAGAAGATGCCGACCAGCCTCGATCAATCAGAAGGCGTGGTGGCAGCGGTGACAGGTGGGCCGGATGACGTGTTTCTTCACGGAACAACCGCGGCGACCAACGCCCTTCTAGAGGGAAAGGGGGCGATTGTCGCCCTGGTCACCGATGCCGGTTACGAGGATATCATCGAGATCGGCCGTCAGGATCGCCCTTCGCTCTACGACAGCAACGTCGACCGCCCCACCCCACTGGTGGATCGGTCGCGGAGACATGGGTTCGACGGAGACCGGCGAGCATTGCTGAAAGATGTCATCGAGTCGTCTCCTGAAGTGGTCGCCGTGGGGCTCATCGATTCCTATCTGGACCCTTCCGATGAGCGCGCTCTGGCAAGCGAGTTGGAGGAGGCGCTGTCGATTCCGGTGCTTGTCTCGTCGTTGGTGTCGCCCGAGTTTCGTGAATACGAGAGGCTCAGCACGACTGTCCTGTCGGCGTATCTGACGCCGTCGGTGGCCGACTACCTCCGGACACTCGACTCCCGGCTCTCGATGGGGACGCGTCTTGTGATGACATCGTCGGGGGGGCTTCTCCCGTTCGTCCAGGGGCCGGAGTCGGCGGGCCGTCTGGTCCTGTCGGGCCCTGCTGGTGGAGCGGTTGCCGCCGCTGCACTTGGCCGATATCGCGGGCATGAGACCGTGCTGTCCTTCGACATGGGTGGAACGTCCACCGATGTCTGCCGAATCACCGACGGAGTGCTTGCCGTCGGGTCCGGCCATCACGTGGCCGGACGGGTCAATCGAGTGCCGTCAGTCCCGATTCGGACCATCGGTGCCGGTGGGGGGAGCATCGGGTGGGCGGACGCTGGTGCCGCTCTTCGGGTCGGCCCTCACTCGGCGGGTGCCACTCCCGGCCCAGCCGCTTATGGCCACGGCGGGTCGGAGCCGACCGTGACCGACGCCAACATCGTCACGGGAAACCTCCCATCCGACCTGGCGATGGGTGGATCGGTCCCCCTCGATGCTGACGCCGCCCGTGGGGCCATCGAGCGTTTGGGGGACACGCTTGGTCTTTCGGTGGAAGCCACCGCTTTCGGGATGCTCGAGGTGGTGGATAGTCATATGGAGCATGCCCTTCGGTCTGTATCCGTTGAGGAGGGCGCCGACCCACGAGAGGCGGTTCTGGTGGCATTTGGTGGCGCTGGTGGTCTCCACGCCACCCGGCTGGCTCGTGGGCTCGGCATCGGGAAAGTGCTTGTTCCGCCGCTTTCAGGTGTGTTCTCCGCTCTAGGTCTTCTTCTGGCGGCGCCAAGGGCCGACGCCGCACGCACGGTGATGATGAGAGAAGACGACGAGCGGCTCCAAGCCGAGATCGGCGGGTTGAGAGCGGAGGCATCGGCTCGGTTCAGCCACGTGTTCGGCTTCGAGCAGTTGTCGACTCGTGTCACCGCGGATGTGCGATATGTCGGTCAGTCCCATGAGCTGGAGATCGAAGCCGGCCGATCGTGGCGGATCGTGAGAGATCGCTTCGAGTCCACACATCTCCAGATGTTTGGCTTCGCCAGACCTGATGAAGCAGTCGAACTCGTCAATCTGCGGGTCACTGCCACGGGCGAGGCTCCGTTGTCGTGGGACGACGTCCCCGGGCTCGGCAGCGATTTGCACCCCGTTGTTCGGGAGGGCGTATGGGACCGTCAGACTCTGCCACCCGGATTCGCTGTTGAGGGGCCGGCCACCATCGTCGAGTCGAACTCGGCCGTTCTGATCCAGGAGGGGAATCGTCTCGAAGTTCTTGGCGACGGCACACTGGAGATCTCCGTATGAGTGTTTCGACTACCGAAGCCCGCGTGTACGTCTCCGGGGCCCTCGCCGCGATCGCCAATCCGGAGAAGGCCGCCGGGATGCAGGCATACATGAAGACCGACATGCCATTTTACGGGGTGCAGAAACCGGGGAGGACACCGATTCTTCGAAGACTGGTCAGGGAGTTCGCTCCAGAGGACCGTGATGAGTACGAGAGCCTTGTTCTCGGTTTGTGGGCCCTCCCCCATCGCGAGGAGAAGTATCTGGCGCAGGGTGTTGCGGTCAGTCACCGGCAGTACATGGTCCTGGAGTCACTTCCGCTCTTTCGCCGGATGATCACTGAAGGGGCCTGGTGGGATTTCGTCGACGAGACCGCCACCCACATGGTGCGGTACCTCGTCATCAACCATGGCGACGGTACATGGCCGACGGTGGACACCTGGATCGATAACGACGACTTGTGGTTGCGACGATCGGCGATCATCTGTCAAGTCGGCGCCAAGGAGCACACCGATTCCGAGCGATTGTTCCGATTCTGCGAGCGGAGAGCATTCGAGGAGGAGTTCTTCATAAGGAAGGCGATCGGGTGGGCACTTCGTGAGTACTCCAAGACCGACGCCGACCAGGTTGCAGGTTTCGTCAATGAACACAGGGAGAAATTGTCGGGGTTGTCGTTCCGTGAAGCCACCAAGCACATCGGCCATCTGGTGGATCGATGATCGATCCGATCACACTCGAGGTCGCCCGCAACCGTTTCTCGGCTATCGCAAAAGAGATGGGCGGGGTTCTTCGTCGCACATCCCTATCTCCAAACATCAAAGAGAGGGCGGACTGTTCGGCAGCCATCTTCACCGTAGGCGGGGAGATGTTGGCGCAAGCCGAGCACATCCCGGTGCATCTCGGCTCGATGCCGGAGTCGGTAGCCGCCTGTATCCGGGGCTTCGATCCCGAGCCGGGGACCCAATACGCCGTGAACGACCCCTTCCACGGAGGCACCCATCTCAACGATCTCACGATCGTTGCTCCCGTGTTTGGCGACGGTCGCCATGTCGCCTGGGTGGCCAATCGGGCGCACCATGCGGATGTCGGTGGTGAGGCTCCAGGGTCGATGCCTGCCCACGCGGTGACGGTCGATCAGGAAGGGCATCGTGTCCCTCCGACCGTCGCCGTTCGGCATGGAGCCTGGGTGGAGGAGTTCTTTGGCCCCTTCGTCTCGGCGTCCCGGACGCCGTGGGAGAGGAGAGGGGATCTCGACGCTCAGATGGGCGCCAACGCGGTTGCGGTGAAACGTCTGGTCGAATTGGTGGAGACCGAGGGCTTTGACCGATACGACGGCGTTTCTCAGGCATTGCTCGGTTATGGCGAGCGTCGCATGACTTCTGCTCTCGAGGTCTTGCCGGACGGGTCCTATGAGTTCGAGGACTTCATGGAACATGGGTCCAGAGACGTTGCCATCCGTGTGAGGGTGACCATCGAGGGTGGGTCGCTGACTGCCGACTTCTCCGGCTCGGATTCCCAGGTGGAGGCCAACTTCAACGCCGTGGAGGCGGTAACCCGATCTTGTCTCTACTACGCGGTTCGAGTCGCCACCGATCCGACCATTCCTGCCAACGGTGGGTGCTATCGGCCTCTTTCCCTGCTGGCGCCGGAGGGCTCGATCGTGAATGCGCTGGCACCCGCGGCCGTGGCGGCGGGCAACGTCGAGACAAGCCAGCGGATTGCGGATGTCCTGCTCGGGGCTCTCGCCCAGGCAGCACCGGCCCACGTTCCGGCGGCGTCGCAGGGGACGATGAACAACGTTCTCATCGGCAACGACGAGTTCGCCTATTACGAGACGGTGGCGGGAGGCCAGGGCGCTCGTCCATACCGGGACGGCCAATCGGGTATCCAAACCGGAATGACCAACACCCAGAACACTCCAATCGAGGCTCTGCACACCCACTTTCCCTTTCGGGTGACTGCCTACACCCTGCGAAGGGGCAGCGGTGGCCGGGGTCGTTATCGGGGTGGCGAGGGCATTCGCCGTGAGATCCTTTTCGAGGTGCCGGCAACTCTGTCATTGATGGGTGAGCGACGCCGCAATGAGCCGTGGGGACTGGCCGGGGGCCAGCCCGGCCAGGTCGGTGAGGACTGGCTGATCCATTGCGGCGGTGAGAGGGAGCGTCTCCCCGGCAAGGTGACCGTCGATGTCGAACCCGGTGACCGACTCGTCGTACTGACCCCCGGCGGTGGGGGCTGGGGCGCGGCCCAATAACCCTTTTGTGAAGATTTACGCGGGCATAGGCCGCGCGGATCTTCACAAAGGGTTTCAGAAGGTCCACGGCTGACGTGCAGGCGGTACCCTCACGACATGACGCTGCTCGCGGATCTTCGCCAGGCCCTCGGGAAAGAGAACGTCCTCGAGGAGCCCCTGGAGCTGCACATCTACTCGAAGGACGCCTCGCTCATAAGAGGCGAAGCGACATTCGTCGTCTTTCCTCAATCGGTTGAGCAGGTGGCGACCGTTGTCCAGATCGCCGCTTCGCATGGTGTTCCAATAGTGGCCCGCGGTGCAGGGACGGGGCTCACTGCGGGGGCGAGCCCGACCGAGGGCGGCATCGTGCTGACCACCACAGCCCTGAATTCGGTGGAGATCGACCCGGATAATAGAACCGCATGGGTCGGCGCCGGTGTCATCAATCTCGATCTAAGCGTGGCGGCGGCACCTTTCGGTCTGCACTTCGCTCCCGATCCGTCATCGCAGTCCGCCTGCACCATCGGCGGAAACGTGGCCAACAACTCCGGAGGTGCGCACACCCTGTCGGAGGGCAGCACGACCAGTCATGTTCTCGGTCTCGAGGTCGTCCTCGTCGATGGTGAGATCGTGGTTCTGGGCGGGCTGGCTCCAGATTCACCCGGTCTCGATCTCAAGGGTCTCATCGTGGGATCCGAGGGAACGCTGGGCATCGTCACCCGAGCCCTGGTTCGTCTCCTGCCCATCGAACCGGAGGTAAGGACGCTGCTTCTCGATTTTCCCACCATGGAAGGAGCAGTTGCCACGGTCTCGGAGATAATCGCCACCGGCATGGTTCCGGCCGCACTCGAGCTCATGGACCAGCGCATGACAACGGCGGTGGAGAACTGGCTAGATGCCGGACTGCCCACCGACGCAGCCGCCGTGCTTCTGGCGGAGGTGATCGGCGAGTTGGAAGGCGTGGACTCCCAAGCCGGCCAGATTGGCGACATTGGACGTGCCAACGGTGCCAGAGATGTTCAGGTCGCCACAACCGAGGAGCATCGTGCCCTTCTCTGGAAGGGCCGAAAGTCTGCTTTCGGGGCGGTGGCCCAACTGGCGCCCGACTACTACCTTCACGATGCGGTCGTGCCCCGGACCAAGCTCGTTGAGACGATGAAGACGATCTACGAAATCGCTGATCGTTACGACCTCACGTTGCTCAACGTATTACATGCCGGCGACGGCAACGTTCACCCCCTCATCGCCTTTGATGCAAGTGAGCCGGGCATCAATGAGAGGGTCCACAGGGCCGGCGATGAAATCGTAGCCGCGTGCCTCAAGGTGGGAGGAGCCCTCTCTGGTGAGCATGGCATCGGTGTCGAGAAGCGAGACATGATGAGAATGGCTTTTACCGAGGTCGATCTCGATGCCCAGGCTCGTCTGAAGGAGGTCTTTGATCCGACGGGGTTGTTCAACCCGAGGAAGGTCCTTCCCGACGGGTCTCGATGCTTCGACTTTGGTGGGGTGCGCCGCGAGGTCCCGGAGGGCGCCTGGATTTGACCTACCACCCGCCACACATCACCAGACTGGCGGCCGAACTCGAGGGCGCTCCAGATGCCGAGCTGACAGTCGCACCCAAGAGTACCCACGACGTGGCCTCGGTTCTTCACCACGCCACCGAGAAAGGTCTCAAAGTCCAGGTCCGGGGTGGTGGCACCCGTTCCGGGTACGGAGCACCGCCCCCTCCGGACATTGTGATGTCGATGGAGCGTCTTGGTGAGGTCGAGTCCTGGGTGCCGGGCGACCTGACCCTGGTCGTAGGAGCCGGAGCACGGATCGCCGATCTCGAGTCCAAGCTTGCCGGTGAGAACCAGACCGCGGTTCTTCCAGAAGTCCCGGGCGCGTCGACCGTCGGCGGAGCGATAGCGGCAGGTGCGGCGGCTCTTCGCCGCGGGCGTCTGTATGGAACTCGGGAGCGCATCCTGGAGACGACGGTTGTCACCGGTGACGGGCGGATAGTTCGCAGCGGCGGCCGTGTGGTCAAGAACGTCACCGGCTACGACATGCAGAAGTTGAGCGTGGGCGCATTCGGGTCGCTCGGTGTAGTTGTGTCGGTGTGCTTGAGACTCTGGCCGGTGCCTCCCGCGGGAATGACCGTGACCGTGGATAGCCCGGACCAGGGTTGGGCGATTGCCCGACCGCTGGCCGTTCTGGAGGAGAACGACTTGACACGGGTATTTCTCTGGGGAACTCAGGAGGTTGTGTCGGCCCTGTCCGATCGGCTTGATGGCGAGTCCGCCGACGGCCTGGACTGGCCGGCTGATCCGTCTGGTTCCCATAGGTGGTCGCTTCGAGTTCCTCCCGCACTCACCGGCCAGGCAACCGGGCGCCTTCCCAAAGGCTGGCGCTTCCTGGCGATTCATGGGGTTGGTGACATTCGGGCAGCGTCAGATGATGGTGATGGAGCCCCGCAGTTGCGGGTATGGGCCGAATCCGTTGGAGGGCATCTCGTCGTGGTGGAAGCACCGCCAGACTTTCGCGAAGGGTTCGACCCGTGGGGTTCCCCTCCGGCGGGGCTGGACCTTCAGCGACGGCTGATCGCCGAGTTTGATCCGGCCCGGATCATCAACCCTGGCCGACTCCCCGGGAGTATTTGATGACTTGGGTCACGGTCGACCGGCCCACCTCGGAGGAACTGGATGCATGTGTGCAGTGCGGGCTTTGTCTGCCCGTTTGTCCCACATACAGACTCACCGGGCGGGAGACGGCCTCGCCGCGTGGTCGTCTTCAGGCCATGTCGGCAGTTGAAAGCGGGATCGTCGATGTCGACGAGACCTTCGCGGGTATCATCGATTTCTGTCTCGGATGCAGGGCCTGCGAGCCGGTGTGCCCGGGGATGGTGCGTTACGGACGCGTGCTGGAAGGAGCCCGAGCAGAGATCGTTTCGCAAGTGTCTGGTCGACAGCGACGGCGTGGGTGGATACAGGGTTCGGTGATCCCCTCACGAGGCGTGATGAGGGCCGGGGCTGGGCTTCTTTCGATGGCTCAGTCACTCGGTTTGACGAGGTTGGTCCCAAAGAAGTATGAGCGGATCATCGGAGGAGCGCGTCGTCTTCGTGGCCGTCCCCGCCCTTCAATCGGACACGTTGGTGGCACCGGCGATGCCGGAACCATTGGTCTATTGAGCGGCTGCATTCAGGACCAGTGGTTCAGACCGGTGAACCAGGCTGCCATCGATCTTCTGGAGATGGCGGGCCACCGGGTTGAGGTGCCAAAGGCCCAGACCTGTTGCGGCGCCCTGGCCGCCCACGATGGAAAGGCCAAAGAGGCTCATCAGATGGCTGCAGTAAACGTTGGAGCCTTCCGGGACTACGACATGGTGGTCGCCACGGGCGCCGGCTGCTCGGCCCACCTGGGCGGCTATGAGCATTGGGATGACAACGGAGCAAGCGTCGGTGAGGTGAGTCTCGATGTCACCGTGGCAGTCGCAAGAGCCATCGATGATGGTCGGCTTCCGCAACTCGACACGCCCCGTGGCGAGATTGCGATTCAGGATCCATGTCATCTCCGTCATGCTCAGGGCGTCATTCGGGAGCCACGGCGGATTCTGGAAGCTGCCGGATATGAGGTCGTGGAGAGCGATGAGGTGGCCTTCTGCTGCGGTGCTGCCGGGTTGTACACAATCCTGCAACCTGAAGCATCGGCGCAGTTGGGAAACCAAAAGGCCGACCAGATACGTTCCACCGGTGCGACCCGGGTCGCTTCCGCCAATCCGGGCTGTGAAATGCAACTCCGCAGCTACCTCGAGGACGACTATGAGATCGCACACCCGATCGAGTGGTACCTGGCTGCCCTCGTGGAGGCATCGGACGGAGGGATAGCCAGCCAATGACGGAGACCACTCCCCCTAAGACATCGATGCTTTCGACACTGAAGCGCTACGCCATCCTTGCTTACGGCGCCTTTGGCACAATGTTGGATGTTGGTCTGATGGTGCTCGGCAGTCTTCTTGTCGGACTCTCCGTGGCGGTGCTGTTCGCCGGCTTTGATGTCGTGGACGTGGCCGGAGACCTGTCGACGGGGACCACGCTCATCTCGGCGGTGGTGCTTGCCGTCACGGGCTTGTTCTGTCTTGGGGTCGCTTCGGAGGGTCCCTTGGGACGTGGCAGACGTCTTGTCGGGTTCCGGATCTGGGAGGTGGGGATCGGCCGAACGCTGGCGGTTTTCGCCATCGGGTTTGGTGCTTTGCTCCTCTATGGGGTCATGGGGAGAGTTCTAGACGGTCTGCCCAAACCTCTTCTTCAGGGGGCTGAGGTCTTGCGGGCCGTGGGAGTGGCCGGAATGACCGCCATGCCCCTTATCGGTGTTCCGCTTTCTCTTGGCGTCCGATGGTTACCGGTCGAAGTCGAATGGGTTCATCGAGCGGATGTTCCGACGATGTTCATCGTCTGGGCTGCTGCGTCGATGAGAATTCTCATCTGACTCACACCGCGAGCGAATAGACAACAACTTCTCTGGGGTCTCCACCCGACCTCGACAATGCTTCCATGACCCACGGGATGTTCGGCATTTTGATTGCCATCTCCTTAGCGCCGCGCTGACGGGCCAGTTCGATGAGATCGATGAGCAGTCGAGGTGCCTCTTCTGACGTTGTGGCTATCCAGCGTGTCTGCATCAGGTCGTTGTTGGACTCGTCGATAACCACCCAGCTAGCCGGAGACTGAAGGAAATTGCCGGCGCTGGCAGCGTCGGCGAGGTCTTCCGGCATCGCCTTGCGCCACTGCCATCCGTGGGCAAGCAGCCCGCGACCCACATGGGACAGCTCACTTGTCGACCAGAACATCCAGGCGGCGTCGATATCCGATCGTGGCGCAGGTCTGAGACCAGGATCACTCACTCCGGCCGGAGTCGATCCGATCACATGTCGGGCATAGACCCAGCTCGAGGTTCGCCGGTAACCGAGAGCCACGACCTGGCGTCGCGCATCATCGTTGTCAGCCTCGGTTGCGAGCCGGACGACCCTGGCGCCGCGTTCCCGCGTCCAGACGACCCCTGTGTGATTCAGTGCCGACCCCATGCCGGAGCGCTTGTGGTCAGGACGCACACGGGCCGCCTCCAGCCACCCTTCGGTTTCGGAGAGCATCAAAGCATGAACCACGGCCACTGGTGTCTCAGAACCATCCACGCAAACGACGACGGCGGAGTTGGGATCATCGATCCAAGCGGCGAGACGGTCCGGCACGTAATCCCCCCACTCGAAGGTGTCCGTGGTCCACGGGATTATCTGTTCGACATCTTCAGGGCGAGCCATCCTCACCGTGAACGACATGGCTACATCCGATCCGGTATCTCGATGCCGAGCAGGTCGAGAAGACGCTCCAGAGCGGCGAGGGTCCAGGTGGAGAGTTGCAGCCAGGACGCCTGCTGCTGCGGGTTGGGCTCGGACAGGATGTGACAGGCGTCATAGAAGCGGTTGAACCGACTAGCCAGCGTGTGGGCGTACTCGGCGATGTGGTTTGGTGCTCGCAGATCGATGCTCCGATCTATCACTGGGGGAAGGTTGAGCAGCTCGAGAATCAACTCACGTTCGACGTCGACGGTAGGTTCGATGATCACACCCGTTGATAGTCCCTGCTCCGCTGCTTTTCGGAGGATTGACTTGATCCGTACGGCGGCGTATTGGAGATAGGGCCCCGTCTTGCCTTCGAACGAGCTGAACCGCTCCAGGTCGAGTACATAGTCCGAACTCCGATTGTTGATCAGGTCACCGAATTTGAGCGCTGCGACTCCGACCGTGGTTGCGATGGCCTCCCGCTCCTGTTGGGGATACTCCTCGGCGAGATGGGCTTCGTTCAGGCGATCGAGGGCTGCGTCCTGGACCATCTTGATCACGTCGCCGAGTCTGACAACCCCTCCCTCACGAGTTTTGAAGGGTTTTCCGTCGGGACCGTTCATCGTTCCGAACTCGATGTGCTCCAGTCCAACCACCTCGGAAGCGATGTCTCCTTTGCGCGCTACACGGAATACCTGGGTGAAGTGGTCCGCCTGGCGCCGGTCCACAACATAGAGCATGAGATCTGCGCCGAGTTCCTTCACTCTCATCTCCACGGTTGCCAGGTCGGTGGTGGAATAGAGAAACCCACCGGCCGACGACTGGAGGATCAGCGGCGGCCACTCCCGACTGTCTTCGGGCTGGTCCACTCTCACGACGAGGGCGCCATCCGACTCCTCGGCGACACCTGAGTCTTTCAGAGCGTCGACCATCGGGGCGATCCGGTCGTGGACATCCGATTCGCCGTACCAAAGATCGAAGGCCACGCCGAGTGCTCGAAAGTCGTCCCGCTGTGATTCTTCCGAGACGGACTTCATGTGACGCCAGAGGGCTCGATAACCGGGGTCGCCCTGCTGAAGACGAACAGTCGCCTCCCTGGCGCGATCGGCGAACTCCCCGTCTCCCCGTCCTCTCGTCACCGCCTCCGGGTAGATGCGCTGTAGGTCCTCGAGGGTCACCGGTGACTCACCCGGATATTCAGTGGCCTCAGCGTCGAAGTAGGGGAGACCGGGAGTCCTCTCCTCGATCGCGGCAATGAGAAGACCCATCTGAAACCCCCAATCGCCGAAATGGGGATCCCGAATGACTGTGTGGCCGGCGAAGGAGAACAGGCGTGCGAGGGAATCACCGATGATCGTCGCCCGAAGATGCCCGACGTGCATTGCCTTGGCGACGTTGGGCCCTCCGTAGTCGACAACCACAGTCAAGGGTTCTTCGTCGGTGTCATAGCCGAGGTGGCTGTCGTCAGCGGTCTTGTTGGCCCATTCGATGAGCGCCTCGTCGGCGAGGCGGATGTTGATGAATCCCGGCCCCGCAATCTGTGTCGAAGCGATCTCTGGCGCTTCCGCCAAACGCTCAGCCACAGCCGAAGCGATCTCTCTTGGTTGTTTGCCTGCCTCTTTTGCAGCGGGCATGGCGCCGTTGCACTGGAACTGTGCCAACTCTGGTCGCTGGGAGAGGACAACTTGTCCGTAATCAGACGACAGCCCGATGTCGGCGAAGGCCTTTCCGGCTAGACCTGTGAGATGAGACTGCAGCGACATCGTGTCTGGAGGTTAGGTGATCGCTCCAGAACATCGTTTCGGGTTGTCTTCTCCCCTTTCTTGCTCGAGTGAGGAGCCACGAGTTCTTCTAAGGGGACTTGGTTGAGAGGGCGATCCCGGTCTCGCCGGGTCCTGAATTGAGGTATGGGCTCGTGCTGGTGGGCCCACCTGGACTTGAACCAGAGACTCCATCCTCGTCAGGGATGCGCTGGTGTCCCGTCGTTGTTGACAATTCCTCGGAAACCCAACCGATACCGGGGGATTCGACACTCATCGCTTCACACGGTTTAGCGCTGCTTCTCATCCTCTCGTGGACGCGACGAACTCAAGGGAGGGGACGGTGATACTCGAACCCACGACGTCAGCGTCCCGAACGCTGGCCGTCCGATCTCCAGCCCTGTCTACGAATGGCTGCACATGGGAGTCACGGCTTACCCAACTCCTCACCTCAACAGGCGCGGGCTTCTATGTCCAGCTCAGGATCCGCCGAATTCCAGGGCTCGTGGTCTGTCGGCGACTCATGGTTAGACCGGACTTGTGAGGGCTCAGTTTGCTATTGCGTGAAACGTGGGTGTCAAGGCCGGATACAACGCCTGATACCGGCCGTGGAGTTCTCGATAGAGGGCTGCATCTCTCGACGGCTCGGCAACTGTTTGAGCAACGACCGTTGCGCGGCACGCTTCGCCGATGTCGTCGAACCATCCAACCGCCACCGATGCCAGGAGCCCGGCTCCGTAAGCCGCACCTTCTGAGGTGTTGACCGTTGCGATCTCAGCTTCTAGAACGTCGGCGAGGATTTGTCGCCAGAGCTTGCTACGTATCCCGCCCCCTGAGGCGTGAATCCGTGTCGGCGGGTCGAGACCGGCGTCGTTCATCAAGTCGAGCCCGTCGCGGAGCCCGAAGGCCACGCCCTCGATGACCGATCTCGTTATATGTGTGAGGTCGTGACGGATGGTCAACCCCACCAGGGCGCCACGAGCGTATGGGTCGGGGTGCGGGGTACGCTCGCCCGTCAAATAGGGCAGAAAGAGCAGGCCATCAGACCCCGCTGGCACCTTTTCGGCTTCGGCGATCAGGTCGTCGAAAGAAGCAGTCGGGGCCAACGCGTCACGGAGCCAGCGGAGGCTTCCCGCTGCGGAGAGCATCACCCCCATCATGTGCCATGTGTCCGGAACTGCATGACAGAAGGAGTGGACACGGCCCAGAGGGTCGATCACGGGCGTGTCCGTGGTGGCGAACACTACTCCTGAGGTTCCCAGCGAAAGAGCCACGACGCCCGGCGAGATGGCGCCAACACCCACAGCATTTGCGGATTGGTCCCCGCCTCCCGCCGCCACCGGAATTCCTGGTCGAAGGCCAAGGGCATTGGCGGCTGGTTTGGAGATCGTTCCAGTGACATCCGGGCCTTCGTACACGGTTGGGAACAAAGACGGATCGATGTCCAGTGACCCGAGGATCTCACTGGACCACGAACGCTGACTCAGATCGAACAAGATTGTCCCCGACCCGTCCGCCGCATCCACGGCGAACTCGCTCGTCAATCGGTATCGAACGTAATCCTTGGGAAGAAGAATGTGGTCCACCCGTGCCCAGTTCTCCGGTTCGTTGTTGCGGACCCAAAGCAACTTCGGTGCAGTGAACCCGGTGAGGGCGTCGTTCCCTGTCACCTCGATTAGCCTCTTTGGTCCGACTCGCTCACGGATTTCGTCGCATTCGGCCTGAGTTCGCTGGTCGTTCCATAGAATCGCAGGGCGGACGACTTCGCCTTCCGCGTCGAGTAGCACGGATCCGTGCATTTGACCTGTCAGACCGATTCCATGGATGTCTGAGGGTGAAGCGTCCGATGCGTGGAGGGCCTTGCCAACGGCAGCGATCGTGGCATCCCACCAGAGGTGGGGGTTCTGTTCCGCCCACAGTTCTCTCGGCGTCTCATAGCCGTACTTCGACGTACCGATTGCGCGGACTGCCCCATCGGCGTCGACCACTACGGCCTTTGTGGCCGTTGTCGACACGTCGATACCGAGGACAAAGCTCACGAGTCAATCATCTCCTATGCGGTGACGAGATCGGTACACGTGGCGATGTCCCATGCTTCCGTTGTCGTGATCGACTCACCCGGCAAGACGGTTGTGAGAGGTCCAACACTCTCCAGTTCACAAAAGGAGTCATCAACGAAGACCTTGCCGACCGCTCCCTTGTCTACGTAGCTCATATCATCAGCCGATTCGATCGTCTTGGTGAACAGGAACCCGTCGATGAAGTATCCCAGACGCTTCGGATCCGGCCCGGCGCCAAGTTTTCAGCCTTGGACCAGCGGAGGCTTCGATTTCGACTCCCCGGCTAGCCCAGGAGATTCGGGGGTCGGAGGGTTCGGTGTAGGGCCAGACACTGATGGTCCGATCGGCCTGAAGCCCATCGGAGTGCCTCTTTGCTCCGGAGGGCAGCATTGCCCACCCGCCCAGTCGGAACTGACTGATTCCCCAACCGGCCAATCTCATCGGCGACTCGTTGGTGTTCTCGAGATGATGGGCGATCTGAAGTAGCTCGTTCCTCTTGTGGATTTCCAGAGTCTTCACCAAACCGGCCGAGTCCGGAGGTGCCTTGATTGTGACTGCTCCATCAGATGCCACGATCTGGCACTCATGCCCGTCGGGTGCGTATGAGACCGAGGGCTCCTCAGGCGCGGCCCATAGCCTATGGCCCGACCACTCGCCGAGCGAGTGTGTGACCTCCTGCCGGTCAGCAACCGGGGACGTCATCGCTTTCAGGCTTTCGAGTTCCAGATGACCTGGTTGACCTGGTTCTCCAAGTGCTCCTGCCTCCCCGAAACCGGGGCAGGATCGAGCTCTCCTGACATCACCTTGGTCTCGAGCGAGGCGATGTCTTCGGTGCCGGAGAGGATGCCTCTGCCCAGGTCTGCCGACCATCCCGAATATCGCTCTTCGAGTGGTGCAGAAAGTGTCTCCGCTTCGAGTAGTTCCGCGGCAACCACGAGGGATTTGGCGACTGCGTCGATCCCGCCGATGTGACCGTGGAAGAGATCGCTACGGTCGAGCGACTGCCGTCTCAGCTTCGTGTCGAAGTTGAACCCACCACTGGTGAATCCACCGCCTTTGAGTATCTCATAGATGACCAGGGATAGTTCATCCACCGAGTTGGGGAACTGATCGGTGTCCCAACCGTTCTGCGCGTCGCCGCGGTTTGCATCGATGGACCCGAAGATCCCGTGCGACACCGCGTATGCGACCTCGTGATGGAAGCTGTGTCCGGCGAGAGTGGCGTGGTTTCCTTCGATATTGACCTTGTATTCATCGGCCAAACCGAATCGCTCGAGGAATCCATGGACTGTCTGGCTGTCGTAGTCGTATTGGTGTTTGGTCGGCTCGGCCGGTTTCGGCTCGAGGAGGAGCAGTCCCTCGAAACCGATCTTGTGTTTGTGCTCCGCGACCATGGTCAGGAAGGATGCTAATTGCTCACCCTCTCTCTTCAGGTCGGTGTTGAGCAGCGACTCATATCCTTCCCTCCCTCCCCACAAGACATAATTGGCGCCGCCGAGACGGTGAGTGGCTTCGAGGGCGTGCTTTACCTGTGCTGCCGCATAGGCGTAGACAGCCGGATCAGGGTTGGTGGAGGCACCAGCGGCATAGCGCGGGTGAGAGAAGAGGTTCGCAGTGCCCCAGAGCAGACGAATCCCGGTGTCGGTCATCTTCGTCTCGGCGTAGTCGACCATCGAGTCGAGGTTCCGAGCCGATTCGGCCATGGTGGCTCCTTCGGGGGCGATGTCCACATCGTGGAAGCAGAAGAAGGGCACACCTAACTTCGAGACGAACTCGAAGGCGACGTCCGCCTTCTGCCGTGCCGCTGCCATCGGATCGTCGACGTCACCGAGCCAGGGTCGGTCGAAAGTCCCGGAACCGAAGACGTCGTTACCTGGCCAATTGAAGGAATGCCAATAACACACGGCGAGGCGCAGGTGGTCTTCCATGCGCTTGCCGAGTACCAACCGATCTGGTTGATATACCTTGTATGAGAAGGGGTCAGGAGAATCGGGGCCCCCGTATTCCACGCGATCTGGGACGTCGGTGAAGAAGTCGGTTCCCAATGTTTGCTCCTATTTGTTGTCTTCACCCCTAAAAGGGTCTGGAGAGGGTATCACGGTCGTTTGGGTCAAAAAGATGGCTATCTCGGTTGAGGGTCGGGGAAGAGACAGTCGGAGAGTTGCGTTCCCTTTGGGGACGTTGGAGAATTGTGAGTACCGGGCTGCCTGATAGTCAACGCAGAAGCTGGATTGTTCCCGTCGCGGCAGTGGTCGCCTTGAGCATGGTCTTAGGTTTTGTCGTCTGGAACACGGACAGAGGCGAACACAGCAGCCTCGTAGTCGTCCTCCCGGAGATATCGGTTCCGGATCCGGAGGAGGTCTATGACCCAGTCAAGGAGGGATCTGACCTTCCCGACGGATTTCGCCAGATTCTCCGGCGTGACCAGATCGAACCGGTTTATCACCCCGAGTTCACGGATGCCGATGACGTCGACTGGCCCGAAGAGAGCCTGGTGGTCGGTGTGGCCGGAGATTCCACCGCAAAGGCCTACCCGATCACACATCTGAATCAACACGAAATGGTCCTCGACGACATCGAGGGCATACCGATACTGGTTTCCTGGTGACCTCTCTGCGGTACGGCGATGGTCCATCGCCGAGATTTGAACGGCGAGATCCTTGTTTTCGGAAACCAGGGTGCCTTATGGGGTAACGCAATGACCTGGTGGGATCACGACACAGGCTCGATCTGGAGCCAGCCTTTGGGCGAGTCCATCATTGGTCCTCGACAAGGTCAGCGTCTCCAGCCATACCCTTCGACCCTGACCACGTGGGGAGCTTGGAAGGAGCAGTATGTAGAAACCCAGGCGCTCGCCGTTCACGGTTGGGCCACCGGATTTCACCTCGAGCAGATGGCGATCGCCGTCGACCTCGGCACAGAATCCGCCGCTTACCTCGTCGTCGCTGTCCGTGAGGTCGGAGTGGTCAACGACGAAGTCGCCGGCATCCGCCTGGCGGTCGTGATCGACCCAGAAGAAGACGAGCGCTGGTCGGTGTTCAGCCGGGAGTTGAACGATGTCGGCGTTGAGTTGGCCCTGACTGTCGACGGCCTCGTCGACACCGTGAGCGGAACGGTCTTCGACCCTTTCACTGGCGTCGGACTCTCTGGCCCCTTATCCGACCAGAATCTGGCAAAGCTCTCTGCCTTCACGATCTTCCCGGCCGACTACGGCACGTTCTTCCCCGACGGAGAGATCTGGCCCGGCTGAGGTCGTCCGGCGGTGCTGCAGCGGTTATGTTGCAGCTCCGCCCTATTTGGAGGATCGTGGATTCGAATCCCGTTGTTGAAGCTCTAGGTCGACGTTTGCGTCTCGGGGTTATTGGCGGAGGCCCGGGAAGTTTCATCGGGGCAATGCATCGCGCCGCGGCCCGACTTGACGACAGGTATGAGTTGGTCGCAGGTTCTCTCAGCTCCGATCCCGGGAAGTCGCGTGAGGCGGGCGTGGCCATTGGAGTCGACACCGACCGCTCCTATGAATCTGGAAGGGCATTGTTGAGTAGCGAGGCTCGGCGGCAGGATGGCGCCGATGTCGTCGCGATCATGACCCCGAACGACAGCCATCACGAATTCATCGCCGCTGCCCTGGATGGCGGTTTTGATGTGATCTGTGACAAGCCGATGACCAATACCGTGGAGGAGGCGGTTGACGTGGTCGAAAGGGTGAGGTCGTCCGGTTTGGTCTTCTGCCTTACCCATAACTACACGGGTTATCCGATGGTTCGCCAAGCACGCGCCATGGTGAAGGACGGCCAACTCGGAGAGATTCGTCTTGTTCAGGTCGAATATGTCCAGGGTGGCAAGGCGATTGAGGACGACCCGGATCCCGTTGGTGACCTGTCCTGGCGCTACGACCCAGTCCGCGGTGGGCCCTCTCTGGTCATGGGGGACATTGGAACCCACGCGCACAATCTCATTCGCTTCATCACCGGTCTGGAAGTCTCTGAGGTAGCCGCCGAGGTCGGGGCCGTGGTGCCTGGACGCCTTGCTGATGACTTCGCCGCCGCCATGCTCCGGTTCGGGAACGGAGCGCGCGGGACCTTCTGGGTAACTCAGACCGCAGCCGGCGTGGAGAACTGCCTTCGAATCAGAGTGTCGGGAACGAAAGGGAGCCTCGAATGGGAGCAGGAGCAGCCGACAGCGCTCAAGTTCAAGCCCCTGAGCCGTCCAGCTGAAGTGAGAACTCCCAACGGCCCGGGCACTCTTCCGCTGTCGGCGAGAGCCACTCGGATCGTTGCAGGCCATCCAGAGGGATTTCTCGAAGGTTTCGCCAACGTCTACTCGGACGCAGCTGAGGTGATTGCCATGCGGATAGCCGGGATAACACCGGACCCATTGGCCACACACTTTCCAAATGAGATGGACGGTTTGAGTGGCGTGCGGTTTGTCGCCGCGGTTGTCTCGTCGAGCCGTGACGGTGGGTGTTGGACACAGTGCGAGACGGACCTCTGAGGAGGGTTAGATGAGCAGTATTCGATGGGGTGTGATCAGCACCGCCGATATCGGAATGTCGAAAGTGACACCGGCCATTCAACAAGGGGTCAATTGTGAGGTTGTCGCCATCTCGTCGCGGTCCTACGAGAACGCTGCAGCTGCGGCCGAGAGGCTGAGCATTCCGAAGGCGTACGGCTCCTATGAGGAGTTGCTCGCGGCGGCCGACATAGATGCCGTCTATATCCCGCTACCAAACGACATGCATGCGGAGTGGACGTTCAAGGCTGCGGAAGCCGGCAAGCACGTTCTTTGTGAGAAACCACTGGCCCTTTCGGCTGCCGAGGCGGGAGAGATGGCGGCAGCATGTGAGTCAGCGGGGGTCAAGCTGGCCGAAGCATTCATGTATCGGCACCATCCGACGTGGGTCGAGACGAGACGTCTGGTTGCGCAAGGGGCAATCGGCCACCTTCAAACGGTGCAGAGTTGGTTCAGCTATTTCAACGATGACCCGGCAAATATCCGCAATCGTGTCGAAAACGGTGGAGGAGCCCTGATGGACATCGGTTGTTACAACATCAATTCCTCTCGGATGTTGTTCGGCGGCGAGCCCTCGCGCATAGAGGCGTCTGTTCGACGCGACCCCGAGATGGGAATCGATATCCTCGCGTCAGCGATCCTGGAGTTTCCCGGGGAGGGGTTGGCCACTTTTACCTGTTCGACGAGGGCCGAGGACGACCAGAGGGTTCACATCGTGGGGACGGAAGGACGTATCGACATCGAAATACCCTTCAATATCCCTCCTGATCTGGACACGAGAATCTTTCTGACCAAGGGCGGAACTACCGAGACCATCACCTTCCCTCCGTTGGATCAGTACACGATCCAGGCGGAGCTCTTTGCCGACGCCATTCTGACGGGTTCCGATGTTGCCGTCCCGATCTCTGATGCGATCGACAACATGGCGGTGATCGAGTCGATCTTGGCACAAGACTGATTCCCCACGCGTCAGGGTGAACCCAGCCCTGGACGTCAGCGGGCGAGTGTCATTGCCCGGTTCGGGCTCGGACAGTCGTGCTCTGGTCATCTCGCCACCTTGTCTCAGTCTGTCGTTGGGGCCCAGACTCGAGGGCCCGACGAGTCACGATCGATGACCGTGAAACGATTGACATCGACTTTCATCCACGGTCCTGTCTCGCCGTCGGGCCACTGTACGCGCACCTCGGCGCGGTCGGCTGTGCCGAGCCCGAAGTGGATCCAGCCGAGTTGACCTCCCGCATGGCCGCCGCCAATCGTCGTCTCTCTGGACAGCTCGTGTTGATCGGTGCGGATCTCGATCCAAGAGCCGATGGCAAACGAGTTGTTTCCCTCTTGCTGGAGGCTCAGGGCCAGCCAGTTCCCCATGGGCTCGGGTGCAGTCGGCGTTCCCCACCCGACGTTTCTCCAGATTGTGACCGGTTCGCTTCTGTTCACTTCCACCAGGTCGAGCATGCCGTCGAGATTGAGGTCTACGACCGCTGCCCCACGGGTCCGTCCGAAGTTGAGGATTCCGGCCGATTGGGCGGTCTCGCTGAAGGATCCATCGCTCTGACCGAGCAAGAGATTGTTGGGATCGTCAATGGCGTAATCGGGTTGCGACCCGACGTTGCCCTTGGATATGTACAGGTCGATGAAGCCGTCGTTGTTGACGTCTTCAAACTCAGGGTGCCACGCCGTTGAAGGCAGGATCTTTTCCCCGGCGAACGGTCGGTGTGCGGTGACACCACGTCGGATCGCGATGTCTTCGAATGACGGCCCGCTTGCACCTTCGGAGAGGGTCTGAAGTTTGTTGTCACCTTGGCTGGTGAGAAACACCTCGGGCATCCCATCACCGGTGACGTCCTGGCTGGCGATGCCCATTCCCCAGATCTGAACCTTGTTCCATCCATCATCGCGTGTGTAGAGCGCCGGGATCTCGCCAGGTTCAATACGCCAAAGCTGCTCCTCGCCTTCGCTGTAGTAATGCTTGTCATTACTCACTCTCAGATCAGTTTTACCCGATCGGTCCCAGTCGCTGAAGAGCATCGACAATGCACAGTGGCTCGGGGAGAGTTCCAGCGGATCTGAGTAGTACCGGCCATCGCTATGGGGTCTGTACAGCATGTTGGAGGCGCAGTTCCATCCTTGGCTCGACGCCTCCTCCCGCTCTCCGGAGTCATTGAGGGCCAGGTAGTTGCCGAAAGCGAGAGTCGGCAGCGAGTTGCTCTCTTCCCATCGGGCGCTGAAAGCGTTGGTCCATGTTTGCCCTCCGTAGAAGGCCAACATCTCTGAGCCTTCTTCAAATTGGCAGTCTCCGAGTCCTCGGAGAATCACGTTCTCACCGAAACGGAGAATCGCAAGATCAACGATGCCGTCACTGTCGATGTCCAGCGGATATGCGCCGGTTACACGAACCAGTTCGGTGGCAGTGTCGGCCACCTTCGAGAACTCGAGTGATCCGCCGATAGAACTCTCGTTCCTGTACAACGCTGCCGGGTTGTCGCCACCGGCGAGATAGACGTCTGGTCTGCCGTCGTCGTTGCAGTCGAAGATGGCAACGCCGCCACCAACGAAGAAGTCGTCACCGTCGTAGATGTGATCGATTCCTGACGCCGAAGCCTCCTCGACGAACAGAGGAGGCTCGAAGGCAACGGCTGGTTCATCCGATCCCAGCGTCGCGGTGAGTAGAAGCCAGAGCCCGATCGCTCCCAGACTCGCGATGGCGCCGAAACCGATCCAGGCGATCGTTGACGCGCCCCGCTCGCGATTACTCATCGACGTCTCCGCCGTAGAGACGTCGAGCCAGATTCCAAGCGTCCACGCCGATCTTGGCCCCCATCAGCCTCCCGGCCAGATCATCGGCTGCAACATGAATACCTCCGTACAGCCGAGACAGCCCTGCCTGATCAGCGGCGTCGCCGTAGGTTGCCCATTGCAGCGTGATATCGGTCGATGGCCCGGCTTCGAACTCGAGTCCTTCGGCTTCGATGGTCCACTCTCCGAGACCACCGGGGAAGAACTCGCTGCCTGTGAAGGCTGTAAGTACCTCAGCCGACGCCCGGCTAAAGGTGCTGTGCCCCGACACGTATCCGGCAAAGGCAGGGGTCACGAAGGTTGATTTCTGATAGGTCACCCAGTTGACCGCGAGAATCCAGGCCACGCCTCCAGTTTCGAGTTCCGGATTCTCGGGGTTTCCAGTCCAGGCTCTCACCGCGATCTCCGATTCGTGGCCTGAAAGCGCTTCGTGTCGCTCACCAGGACGAGTGGTTTCAGATGTGACCACCTCTACCAATCCGGGGACCAGCGGCAGGCCATCCTGGTCGTAAGAGGGCTGATCCGGGTCGCTCGATTGGCCGAGCCCACCCATGTTCCGGATCATCGAGATCGGTCGCACGTAGTCGTAGTGGCGCTTGGAACCCCAGGCAGCAACCGCCGCGTCGTGATTAGCTCCGTTTAGTACGAGGTAGAGCTTCACGTCCCATTCCAGCCTGTTCACAGGGGAACCCTCTCCGGCAATGCGGAGATCGGGATCGAGGGTGTCAGAAACCGAGTTGGCGACTGTGTTCCAGTGACCGGGAGGTGTCTCGGAATCGGGACCGTCGGCCCAGAATTCGGCCAATACTCGCCCGAAGTCAGCCTGATTCACGAGGTTCTCTTCATAAGGCGCTTCCGTCAACGGATTTAGATCCCATCCAGACCCGTCATTGGTCCCGAGTGAACTGCCGCCAACCGATGCCGGAGATATGTCGACCATCACCCCGTCGGTAGGGTCGAGGATGCTGCTGTAGTAGACGACTTCGACGGCGGCGTCGCGGAACTCGCTGTCGGTCGCCGAATCTCCCCGGAAGGGCGGAGGTCCCGGGTCGAGCGGAAGACCGTCCGGCCCGCCCTCTGGCAGTGCAAAAGCCGTGACATGACCCCAGTGGGGATCGATGAACTCTTGGACGCCGTTCTCCACTTCGATACCGTTTTGGGAGACCATGTTCTCCAACTGGAGTGGTTGCCAGCGGTTCACGTCTCGAAGTTGTGCTCCAGACCCTGCGACCACCAAAGGAGGGTTTACTGGCTCATAGGTCGGATCTTCGTAACCCTCCCGCTCATTGGAGCCATCATCGACTGTCATCTCAAGAATGGTCAAGGCGATGCGATTGCCCAGTGCTGCCGGGGTGTCACCTTCGGTATCTGTGAACTCGGCGGGGTAGCAAAGGGATTCCATGATGGCGTCGAGTTCGGGAATTGTTTCGACTGCACCGATCGAATCGATGTATCGCGCCTCGAGGATCCGGAATGCCGCATAGCTGATAGCCTCTTCTCTTGCGGCAGCGACATCGTCGTGGCTTTGGGTTTCGGTGACGTAAAAGCTGGCCGCGTCGTCGTCATATGCTGCCCAGGCGTCCCACATCGCTGCAGAGGTGTGAAACAGGTTTCGAGAGTGAACGGTGGGCGCCGGAAGGTCACGGCGAATCGCGTTGAGCAACGCCTCGTTCCAGCGGCGAGCTACCGACCAATCTTCCGTCGTCTGCAATGCGATGCATTCGCTGTCCTCTCCTCGGTCGAGAAAGGATCTCATTCCGAGGACCAGCGCTACGACCACGACGACTCCGAGAAGGGCGGCGGCGGCCCTGGATGATTTACCCGACATCAGTGTGCGGAGGGTATTCCTTGCGACGTTGTTACGTCTGAAACCGATGCCGGGTCGGACAGAACACCTGTAAGGGCTAGTTCGGCGGCTCCTATAAGGGGAGAATCGGCACCGAGTTCGCTGGGTCCGATGACGGCAATCTCCAATGGCGCCTCCAAGGCGCGAGAACGGACAGCGTCCAGGAGAGAGCTCTCTAAGAACTCGTAGAGACGGTGATAGAGCCCGCCCATCACAACGGCCTCTGGATTGAAGGTATTGATGAGGTCTCCAACTCCCAAGCCGAGCCAGTGACCGATGCCGTCTATTGCAGCCAGAACGTCGCGGTCATCCTCCAGCGCCCTCTGAGCAATCGACTCAAGCACCTCTGTGCCCGTCTCGGTCATCTGCAGGCCGGCGCGTCTCAAAAGGGCAGCTTCGCCGGCTTCGGTCTCCCAACATCCGACCGCCCCGCACCGGCAGGCCCGACCCTCGGGATTGATGAGGGTGTGTCCGACTTCACCCGCATACCCAGCGGCACCGCCCAGCCCTTTGCCGTTCACGATGATCCCGGTCCCGAGACCTACCTCACCGGAGACATAGACCAGATGCTGGACACCGGCGTGTTCGCCGCGCCTGTATTCGGCAAGTGCGCCCATGTCTGCCTCGTTGGCCACCAGTATCGGTGCCCCAAGACCTAGAACCTCAGCGAGCATGTTGGCAAACGGCACGTCCCGCCATCCAAGGTTGGGGGAGAGTCGTACTAGACCGTCGGAGCGCCGGACCACTCCGGCGACGGCGGCCGCGACGCCGACGAAGTAGGGGCGATGAGTTGGGAGCGAATCCAACAGCGTCCCCGCGAGCTTGGCTACTTCTTGAACTGTCTCCTCCGGAGAAAAGCGCCCGCGGGGGCGAGCGATTCTGAGCTTGTTGTAGATGTGGCCTCCGAGCCCAACCGTCGCCAGCGCAATCGAGTCGACCGCGATTTCGATAGCCAAGACCGCCACGCTTTCGGGTCGAGTGGCGACGATGGGAGACGGACGTCCTGGCCGGGAAGAGCTGGATCCAGGCCTCTCCTCTACCAGGCCAAGGGCAGAAAGCTCTCCGATCAGGTCTGCGATGGTTGACCGATTCAGCTCTGTGAACGAAGTGAGCTGGGAGCGGGACGACGACCCGGCGAGATGCAAACGGCTCAGAACCGATGCCAGGTTGTGACGACGCAACTCCTCGGCGGCCATGCCGCGTACATAGGTTTTCGAGTTTTTCTGGTGGCCGATGTCCAAAGCTGACCCGGTTTGTTGGCTGGATCACTATATCCAGTCACTATCGAAGCGATGCATCGGCCTAGGCCGTGTTGGAGATCCGACCCGCCATCTAAGGCGTGGGTGTCCACTTATGAGGCAATTTAGATTCAGGCTTCTGCCCTTTTGTTGCAAGAGAGAACAAACGTGTTGCAGCGTGATAGAACGGAGCAGTATGGTGACGAGAACTTAGATGGCATGCACAGTGAATGTTCGCGCGCTATCGATCAGTTGGAGGAAGGAAACAGATGAAATTCAAGACCAAATGGTTGGCCCTGTTCTTGGCGTTCGGCCTTGTTCTTGCTGCTTGTAGCAGCGATGACGGCGGGAGCGACGCCACCGCAGGTGGCGGTGATGGTGGTGGCGACGATGAGTTGATCATCGGCATGTCCTGGAGCAACTACAACGAAGAGCGCTGGGCCAAGTGGGACGAGCCCGCAATCATTGCGGCTATTGAGGACGCCGGCGGCACCTACATCAGTGCCGATGCCCAATCCTCGGAGGAGCAGCAACTCGCCGACATCGAGAACTTGATCACTCAGGGAGCAGATGCTCTGATCATTCTCGCGGTTGACGGCGGTGCGGTCGAGCCTGGGGTAGCCAGTGCCCTCGAACAGGGAATCCCAGTGATCGCCTACGACCGCCTCATCGAGAACGATGGTGCCTACTACATCACCTTCGACAACGTCGAGGTAGGTCGTATCCAGGCACGTGCGATCGTGGAACTGGTGCCGGAAGGCGACTATGTCTTCATCAAGGGCGATCCTGGCGATGCCAATGCCGAGTTCCTCTTCGGAGGACAGATTGAGGTGCTCTCCGAGGCGGCCGGTTGTGACGTATCCACAACGCCAGATCGGGACTCGTCGTGCAAGATCGTCAATGTTGCGACCCAGTCCACAGATGGGTGGCTCGCGGAGCTTGCCCAGACCAATATGGAGCAGATCCTCTCCGACCTGGACAACACCTTGGACGCTGTTGTTGCTTCTAACGACGGCACGGCAGGCGGCGTTATTGCAGCTCTGGCCGATCAGGGCCTTGATGGGCAGATCCCCGTTTCGGGTCAGGACGCCGATGGGGCAGCACTCAACCGTGTTGCTCTTGGCACCCAGACCGTCACAGTCTGGAAGGACGCACGTGAGTTGGGTAAGGCCGCCGGTGAGGCTGCCGTAGCGATGGCCGGTGGAACCGCAATGGCGGACCTCCCCAACACCATCAATTTCGACACCCCGGGTGGGAACACCATGTTCACGATTCTCTTGGTGCCGATCCCCATTCAGCAGGACAACCTCAACTTGGTTGTCGATGCTGGTTGGATCAATACCGAGACCCTTTGTCAGAACGTGACACCAGGTTCAGTGGACCCCTGTCCGTAAGTAACGCCTGAATGACGACGCATTGCGGCGCCCACGAACTCTCGTGGGCGCCGCGGCGCGTCATCAGGTTTTTCTAGAGTGACCGATCGTGACCGATAGACCAGAGACTCCGGGAGACCCTGTCGTAGAGACCCGTTCATTCGGATCGGTGCTTCGCAAAATGGAGATCGATACCCGGCTGCTCGGGATGATCGTTGCACTCATGGTGATCTGGATCAGCTTCCATCTGATGTCAGGGGGCACCTTCCTGACACCGCGGAACCTGTGGAATCTCTCTGTCCAGACTTCTTCGGTGGGGATCATGGCCACCGGCATGGTCCTGGTCATCGTGACCCGCAACATCGATCTCTCCGTGGGTGCCATCCTCGGGTTGGTTGGCATGTCGATCGCGCTCCTGCAGACAGAGGTGCTGCCAGACATACTTGGGTTCGAACATTGGTCGATTTGGATCATTGCCGTGGTCGTTGCTCTGGTCCTCGGCGCGATCGTTGGCGCCTTCCAGGGCGTGATCGTCGGTTATGCGGGAGTTCCGTCCTTCATAGTGACGTTGGGCGGCCTCCTGGTGTGGCGCGGGGCCGCGTGGTGGATCAGCAGGGGTGTGACGATTGCCCCAATGGATTCGACGTTCCAGCTCCTGGGTGGTGGATCTCGAGGCTCCATCGGCGCCACGTGGAGCTGGGTCGTGGGGGCTATTGCGTGTGTGGGATTCGTACTACTGCTGGTCAACGGTCGTCGTAGCCGTCGGAGGTTCGGTTTCAAGTTACGTCCGTTATGGGCGGACCTCACCATTGGGATGATCGGTGTGATGGCGATACTCGGAGCGGTTGCAGTACTCAACAGCTACTACCTCCCCGAGCGAGTGGCCATGGCATTGGCCGCCGAACAGGGAATTGTTTGGCCCGCAGGTGGGCTGGAGATTTCGCGGGGTATCGCCTATCCCGTGCTCATTCTGCTTGGCGTCACCCTCGTGATGACCTTCGTCGCCACTCGCAGAAAGTACGGCCGCTATGTGTTCGCAATCGGTGGCAATCCCGAGGCAGCGATTCTCGGTGGTATCAATACCCGGTGGATCGTCGTCAAGACCTTCATGGTCATGGGGATCCTCGCCGGAGTTGCGGCGATTGTTTCGACAGCCCGTCTCAACGCTGGTGTCACATCCCTGGGCACTCTGAGCGAGCTCTACGTGATAGCTGCGGCGGTCATTGGAGGAACATCGCTTGGGGGCGGCGTGGGCACGATTCCTGGGGCAGTTCTCGGCGCCCTCGTCATGCAGTCTCTCCAGTCGGGCATGGTTCTGCTTGGTGTTGACGCGCCGCTACAGGACATCGTCGTGGGCATCGTGCTGGTCGGAGCGGTTGCCGTGGACAGCATCTACCGGCGGAGGGCGACATGACAATGACCGGGGCCGGGACTGGGCCACCACTTGTCGAATTGAGGAACATGTTCGTCGCGTTTGGTGGCGTTCATGCCGTGGAGGACGTCACGATCGACGTGAACGCCGGCGAGGTGCACGCTCTCGTGGGAGGTAACGGAGCCGGGAAGACAACTCTCGTGAGAACACTCTCCGGCGCTCACCCGGGAGACTCCGGCGAGATTCTCATCAACGGAGAGAGAGTCGAAATCCATACTCCGCGTGACGCCAAGGAGTTCGGGATCGAGACCATTTATCAAACTCTCGCGCTCGCCGAAAACGTAAATGCCCCGGCCAACATGTTTCTCGGCCGTGAGTTGGTCACCCGGTGGAAGACTCTGGACGATTCGGCCATGGAAAGCGCCACGAGGGATGTGATGGGTCGTCTCAATCCCAAGTTCGAGAACTTCAGGGTCCCTGTTCAATCCCTGTCCGGTGGTCAGCGGCAAAGTGTTGCCATCGCCCGAGCAGTGCATTTCAACGCCCGCATTCTCATAATGGACGAGCCGACGGCAGCTCTGGGACCGGCCGAGACCGAGCAGGTGATCGAACTCATCCGTCAGCTCAAGGCGGAAGGCATCGGCATCATCCTGATCTCTCATGACATTCATGACGTCTTCGACATGGCAGACCGGATCAGTGTCATGCTCCAAGGCAAGCTCGTCGGTACGGTGAACAAAGCAGACGTCACGATGGACGAGGTCTTAGGCATGATCATCGCCGGGGTTCTTCCCGGCGAGAGCAACGGCACGGATCCAGGTCAGACCCAAGCCTGACCTGTACGACTTCAATCAAGGAGTAGGGATGGGAAAACTCGACAGCAAAGTTGCCCTTGTGACAGGGGCGAGTCGTGGCATCGGGGCGGCGGTCGCCCGGTCACTCGCGAACGCAGGCGCCAACGTGTCGTTGGCTTCGCGTAGCGGTGACGATCTTGGAATTCAGGGCGCCGTTGCGCTCCCTACCGACGTTCGAGACCCTGAAGCTCTGACGGCCCTGGTGGCAGCGACGGTGGACCGTTTCGGAAAACTCGACATCCTGATAGTCAACGCCGGGGTGGGGGCTTATGGCGCGTTCCTCGATCTGCCCACAGATCAGATGGAAGAGATGATCGATGTCAATGTCAAAGGTGCCCTGTATTCGATCAAGGCCGCGCTGCCACATCTCCTAGAGAGCAACGCAGCCGACATCGTGACCATTGCCAGCGAGGCCGGGCGGCGGGGACTGCCTCTCGAGGCCGTGTACTCAGCTTCGAAGTTTGCCCAGATCGGCCTGACGAGGGCACTGGATCACGAACTCAGGGAACAGGGCATCCGCTGTACAAATGTTGCACCGGGCGGGGTGGCCACCGACTTCGCCATGGGGCGCGGTCGTAATCCGGAGATGCCTGAACTCGAAGGCATGATGTCTCCAGAAGATGTCGCCGAGGTGGTTTTGTTCGTTCTGACCAGGCCGCGCAACCATCGAATCCTCGAAATTGCGCTCCGCCCGATGACAGAGACTTCCTGGGGGTAGGGCAGGGCGACGAACCGAGAGTGGGCCCACCTGGACTTGAACCAGGGACCTCATCCTTATCAGGGAGATACAGTGGGTCCCGCTGTTGTTGACGATTCGCCAAAAACCCATGTGATATCAGGGATGTCAGCACTCAGTAGTTCGCGTCGTTTATGGCCGCTTCTCATTCTCTCGTGGACGCACCGTGGACGCGAGTTCCCGATGGCGCGTTGGCTAAGACTTGGCCAGCAAATCGGGGGCTTCTGATCCGTAGTCAGAGAAATGCCGTCCCAGCCGAGGTCGTCGCGACCCGCTTCGTAGTGACCAGTTGACAACTCGGAGATAACCGTGACGCCGAGTGCCGGCGTGTAATGGTCAGTTCTGTTGCGTTTGTGGTCAGTCTGT
Source organism: Acidimicrobiia bacterium (assembly GCA_036446835.1). Lineage (GTDB taxonomy): Bacteria > Actinomycetota > Acidimicrobiia > Spongiisociales > ZC4RG35 > SZUA-217. The sequence continues at coordinate 439 of JAZFTT010000033.1, read as the reverse complement.
GTTCAGGGTCCGATTCTTGGACAGTGGTCACCTGGCGACCGGTCTCGGCGATTTTTCTTCTATGACAACACCGAACTGTGATCCCGGCTCCACAGATTTGGTCAGCAATTTCTGCAATACCAAACCGTACATAATGCCGGTTATGGGCGGGTGGATCTCAGTCCTGGTCGTCGCGGAGGTGTGTCCAGAGGTCCAATCGCTGTTCTGTGAAGCGTTCTGAATCCTGCGCCGGCGATCCTTGGTGGTCGATTCCGGCGTCTTTGAGCTGGATCTGTTGGCTGGTTGCCAGATCGAGGAGTCTGACTATCAGCGTCTGACCGCGGTAGGCGGCGTGAGTGAGCACGCGGATGCTGTTTTCTGAAGAGGTCGAATGGAGTACGTCGATTGAATGGCGGACGAGGTGGAGGAGTTCTTCTTCGTTTCCGGCGACCATGTGCGC
>JAZFTT010000032.1:0-7615 GCA_036446835.1 Acidimicrobiia bacterium | reverse complement strand
TGAATTTGATCTTGCCATGGAGCATGCCGGGCCGGGATATGTCGTTGATGTACCGGGCCTTGCCGCCCAGCTTGTCCGCCCCCTCCGGACGGGGGGCCTCGGTACCGATATAGCTGTAGCCGGTCACGACCTGGCCACCTGACCTACCCGAGCCGCCTCCTGTATCGCCTCGACAATCTGGTAGTAACCGGTGCAACGACAGAGGTTCCCCATGAGAGCTCGCCGTATCTCCGACTCCGTGGGATGTGGGTTCTCGGTGAGAAGAGCGGCAGTGGTCATAATCATGCCGGGCGCACAGAATCCACACTGGGTGCCTCCATGGTCGAGGAACGCCTTTTGGATAGATGAGGGCAGACCGCCTTGAACGCTCAACCCTTCGATGGTGGTCACAGCGGTACCACCGACCTCACCGACCGGAAAGAGACACGAGTTCACTGCGCGGCCGTCGATGAGCACCGTGCAGGCGCCGCACTCACCTTCGCCACAGGCTTCCTTGGTACCGGTCTCACCCAGGACATCTCGGAGGAGATCGAGAAGTCGCAGATGAGCTTCGACGTCGATCTCAACACCAAAACCGTTGAGTTCGAAGGAAACCTCGATCGTCATGGGCGACCAGGCTCACCCGCGAGATGCTCGAGGGCTCGCTCAACGAGCACCCCGGTCAAGTGTCGCCGGTAGTCCTCGGTCGAACGCAGGTCGGTGATCGGGGAGATCTCGCTTCGGGCTGTCTCTCGCGCACGCGCCCTGATCCCGGCTTCGAGATTCGTCCCCTCGACTATCGCCTCCGAGCGCTTGAGCCGGAGAGGAACCGGTGCGACAGCGCCCGCAGCGAGTCTTACCCGCTGCCAGGTCGCTCCATCCCACTCGGCGAGGGCAGCAACGCTTGAAATGGGCAGATCCATCGCCACCCGCCCTTTGCGGAGGAAAACCGAACGTGCTGCTTCGGCAGGTGGGTCCAGGAGAATGGCTGTGAGGATCTCACCCGGTCTCAGCGCGGTTTTACCGGGACCCTGGAGGAAGTCCTCCACCGTCAGTTCGCGCGTGCCACGCGCATCGCGCAGCTCGACTGACGCTCCGTATATCAGCAGAGGAGGCGCGGTATCGGCAGCGGGAGACGCGTTGCAGAGATTGCCACCCATTGTCGCCACATTGCGAATCTGACGGCTTCCGAGCTTTGTTATGGATTTGGCCAACGCCGGGAACATGTCGGCCACGGCCGGGTTTACCTCGATGTCACTGAGCGGCACTCCGGCACCGATCCTCACCCGTCTCGAGGATTCGACACCGCCCAACTCCCTCAGACCACGTAGAGAGATGAGCGCCGGCGGCTCAGGCTCTCCCTTTCTCAGTTGCACGAGGAGATCGGTGCCACCGGCGACAAACCTGGAATCGGGGATCTCAGCGACAAGAACAAAAGCCTCGTCCAGGGTCGAAGGGCGGTGATACCCGTAGCCCATCAGACGATCACTCCTCGTGCGCGCAACGATTCGAGCTCGTCGGCCGAGAATCCCGCCTCGGTAAGAACTGCGTCGGTGTGCTCGCCGTAGCCCGGTGAAAAGGGCAACGTTCTGTCGATGGCCTCGAGATGGGAGACGAAAACCGCTGGTGGAGGCAGGCGAATCACCCGGCCGTCGGGGGCCACGGTTTGCAGGGCGGATTGCTTGACGAAGGGGAGATCGGGGACATCCTCGATGGCCGTGATCCGCGAGTGCGGGATCGAGGCGTCTTCCAGAGACTCGGCCACACTCCCGGCGTCATGAAGGCTTGTCAATTCGCCGATCTCGGCATGGAGATCATCCTGATTCGATCGGCGACCCTCGTTGGTTCGAAAACGCGATTGGTCGAGTTTCTCGAACATTGGCCGGGCGATGAGTCGACTCCATTGAGCATCGCTGCCGATTGCGATGTAGATGAATCCGTCGGTGGTCGGATAGGCATTCACCGGGATGAACTGACGGTGCTTGTTGCCGTTGCGGCGAAGCTCGGCCGGAGAGCTTCCCATGTCGAGCAGTGGGGTGAACGTCTGCAACCAGGAAACCGCCGAGTGGGCGAGGGAGACATCGATCAGCTTCCCCTGGCCTGTGCGTTCTCGTTCGAGCATGGCCAACAGCACCTGAGCGAACACCTCGTCCCCCGATTTGAGATCGGTCAAAGGCGGGCCACACTGGATCGGTGGGCCTTCACGCTCGCCCGTCAGGTCCATGAAACCGCACAAAGCTTGCGTGACAGGATCGTATCCTGGAACATCGGGGTAGTCGATGCCCATGGCTGATATCGAGCACCAGATGAGGTCTTCTCGAGCGGATCGGAGCGTCTCATAATCGATGCCCAGCTCCTTGTGGCGAGCCGGCATCGTGTTGGTGCAGAATACGTCGACCTCCAGCTCAGAGATCATCCGAAGAAGGGCACGGCGACCGTCCTCCTCCTTCAGATTGAGTGTGATCGCCTCCTTCCCCACGTTTGGAGCCACGTAGTAGCTGTGACGATCCTCCCCCGCCACCGGATGGCCGATGTAGCGGTTTGGATCACCATTGGAGGTACGGCCCGGCACCGGTGTCGATTCGATCCGGATGACCCTCCATCCAAGGTGGACAAACCTCAGGGTGCCATAGGGCAAGCTCAGGGCTTGCTCGAGGCTGAGAACAACAGGTGAGCCGGCTTCTCGCATCTGTTCAGTGGTCAATGGGATTGCTTTGTCCATTCGATATGTCAACGAGAGCTGCTTCTCCGAATTCACGCCCACGGCGAAACGCCCTGCTCCGGCTGTCAGAGTCGAGTGCCGAGCCATGGCGCTCCACTGCTGTTGCCAGAATGCCGCTGGGTATCGGCAGAGTTCCCAACCCGTCGAGCGCCCCGAGCATGACCATGTTGACGCCTGACGGGTCCCCTCCAAGTCGCGCCAAGGCATTGGCATCGATGACATGGACGATGCCGACGATCGAATCGATATATTCCACGATCGACTCGAGGTCCGGGTAGTCCGCCCGGTCGAGCGTCAGGCTGGTCGGGACGATCGGGGTTCGATTGACCAGCACCGTCGTCTTCGCCGACATTCGCGGGAGGGCTCGCTCAGTTTCGAGGGGTTCGAGCCCGAGTACCACGTCGGCTTCGGCCCAGGAGATGAATGCGGTGCTGACAGGACCGATCCGCACTGTCGCCTCAACGCTGCCACCACGCTGAGAAAGACCGTAGATCTGGCCAACCCGAACTTCGAGATCGGCCTCGGCCGCAGCCCGGCCCAGGAGACGTGCGGTGCTCAGAACGCCCTGGCCGCCGACACCGACCAGGACGAGGTTGCAGGTAGTGCTCACTGCGGCCCGCCCATCGCCAGAACTGAGGTCACGGGGTAGATGGCATCGTTCGGGCAAAACTGGGCGCAGACGCCACAGGCCACACACAGCTTGGGGTCGATCTCGATCAGACCGACGGAGACGTAGAAGGCCGGGCAACCGAAAAGATCCAGGCATGCACTGCAATTCCCACAGAGACCGCAGATCATGCAGCGAGCCGCCTCCGCCCGGGCCTGTTGTTCTGTGAGAGTGCCCGTCACCTCCTCGAATCCCAGCGCGGGAGTCGTGGATTCCAACTCGGGTGGGACTCGCCTTCTCTCGGTATCCACTCGGGTGACACCCTCCCGCCTGGCAGGTGATCCGTCTGGAACAAGCGGAGGGGGCATGCGCTCGTCCGCCTTGGACGAACCGCGCAGGTGGGTGTCGATTCCCCAGGCCGCCCGCAACCCCCCGGCGATCGCCCCTGTCACGGTGCGGTCGCCACCGATCAGGTCTCCCGCACCAAAGATCAGCTCATGCGACGTTCTGCCGGTCTTCTCGTCGACATCCTCCGACCACTTCAAGACGACATCATCGTTCACCGTCGAACCGATGCCGGTCTGGCCGATGGCCACAATCACCCGATCGGTCTCCATCCTGATGTGGCAGCCCTCTATCGCCACATAGGTCTCAGGGTCTCTGCTCCCGGGAACCGTGGACTCGACGCGCTCGAGATCGACGCCTCCGGACACCAACCCTGTCACCCGAACACCGTTCTGGATCTCGACGCCCTCATGCTCGGCGGCGGTGATCTCGCTCTGGATCGCGGGCATCTCATCACGCTGCTCCAGAGAGACGATCACCACATGGGAGGCACCACGGCGGAGTGCCGTCCGTGCTGAGTCGATGGCGGAGTTGCCGCCACCCACAACCAGGACTCGACGGGCCGCCCCAAGACCGTTGCGCAAGTAGGTGAGCGCCGGCACGACTTCAGGGCCGTTCCCGGGGAGGTTCAAGACGCTGTCCCCGCCGCCGCCAATGGCGACGAGCACGGCATCGTTGGAATCTGCAAGCTCGCTGAGCCTGAGATCGGCGCCGAGTCGGCGCTCCCCTTCGAACTGCACACCAAGGTCGAGGATGCGTTGGATATCGCGATCCAGAACCTCGGAGGGGAGGCGATATTCTGGAATGCCTGACCGCAGAAGACCTCCAGGCTCGGTGTTCGAGTCATAGAGCCGGACTTGGTAGCCGCGCATCGCGAGTTCATGGGAGGCTGCCAGCCCGGCCGGTCCCGCTCCGACTACCGCCACACTCATACCATTCGCGGGCTCGCCCTTTGGCCGGTAGGGGAATTCATCCTGGGTCCCGGCCCAGTCCATGACAAAACGCTTCAGATCGTTTATCGCCACGGGCTCATCGACGCCGGCCCGGACACACGCGGCCTCACACGGCCGATGACAGACCCGGCACACCGAGTCCGGCAGGGGGAGCCCGCTCATGATCAGCTCGAGGGCATCCCCGTACCGTCCGGCCGCAATGTGGGCTGCGTAACCCTGAATGCACAGATACAACGGGCATGCGGTGGCACAGGAAGCGACCAATGGCCGGTCGACTTCGTCACCGATCTCCAGGGAGCGCGCCCTGGCCATGACCCGCTCGAACCCCTCGACCACCCCCTGCTCGCAGCGCTGACCGCAGCTCGATCGACCGCATTGCTGACAGCGGTCATGATCGATCGCGTAAGTGCTGATCTCCATGGAACTCACCACGTCGGTGTGCCCCACCGTTCGGTCGAAGAAGACCGGACATGCCCGCTGGGAGATCACGACGCTGAGCTCATCTCGTTGTCTTGCCCGCTCGAATGCTGCCACGGCCGAAGCGAGATCGTTGGGGTCGATCGTCTCGACATACCGGGCGCCCAGGGCCCTCACGATTGCTTCGATGTCGACCGAGCGGTGAGGGCCGTCCGGCCCAAGCTCGATTCCGGGGCTCTCCTGGAATCCGGTCATTGCGGTGACCTCGTTGTCCATGATGACCGCCACCATGTTCACGTCTTCTTTGATGGCGTTCAAGAGCGCGGGCATACCCGAATGAAAGAAAGTCGAATCGCCCAAGAAGCCCAACGTACGTGCGCCGGTGGTGCGAGCGACACCCGCGGCCAGCGTGAATCCCGACCCCATCGACAGCAGGGCGTCGCCGGCCTTCAGCGGGGGCGCCACGCCAAGTGTGTAACAGCCGATGTCGTTGAAATAGAGAGCATCGTCTCCGAATACGGAGCGCGCTGCGAAAAAGGTGGAGCGATGCGGGCAGGAAGCGCACAGCGTTGGCGCCCGCTGGGGAAGTAGACGCAGCTCTTCGGGGCGGGAGACAGATGATCCGATTCCGAAGACATCGTGGAGCATCGTTCGGATGATCTCAGGCCGATACTCGCCCTCGACGGGAAGATGGCCGGTGCGCTTGCCCAGAATCTTCGTGTTGAGCCCATGGAGGGAGCAAAGAGCTCGTATGTGATCTTCGAGATACGGAGACAGCTCTTCCACTACGACAACTGTGTCCAACTGACGCAGTTCGGCGATGAGCCAGTCTTCGGGCAATGGATAGACGACAGCCAGCGATAGCAGAACGATCTCCTGCCCGGCGAGTTCTTCGCTCATCAGGTCGGAGCAAATGGGGGTGGGGGCGCCCGATGCGAGAATGGCGGTGCGCCCCCCTCCCTGACGTCCAAAGAAACCCGACTCGCTCATCATCCGGCCAGCAGTCTCCAGCCGGTCCTTGATCTCCACCCTCATCCGGCGTGCGTTGGGCGGCAGAGGCAGAAACCGTCCGGGATCGCGGCGGAAACCTGGCGTCTCGCGATTGGTGATCGGCCCGAAGGTGATCGGTGCCGATGTGTGACACACCCTCGTGGTGGGGCGCACGATTACCGGGAGACGGGCACGTTCGGAGAGCTCGAACGCGAAGCGAGTCACCTCCAATGCCTCCTGAGGGGTCCGCGGGTCCAGCATCGGGATGTGGAGCGCGTCCGCCAGATGGCGCTGGTCCTGCTCGTTGGGGCTGGTGTGGCTGGAAGGGTCACCGGCGCTGACGATCACCAGACCCCCGACGACCCCGATGTAGGGAATCGTCGTGAGAGGGTCACCGGCGGACATGAGCCCGAGATGCTTCATGGCCACTATGGAGCGGGCACCCGCCAGCGAGGCGGCGAAGGCCATCTCGAGCGCAACCTTTTCGTTCACTGAGTACTCGAATGGAATGCCCAGATGCGGGCTAAATCGGGCGAATGTATCTGTCACCTCGGTGGAGGGCGTGCCCGGATAACCGCAGGCGAAACCGACGCCGGCTTCAATAGCTCCACGCGCTATCGCCTCGTTACCGAGCAGGAACTCGGTATGCCCTTCTCCCGCCGTGATCAACGGATGATCAGCCGTCACCGCCTACTCCTACTCGGCACATTTCGAGGACGCGATCCACGTCCCGTCCGGCCGTTCGGTTGGTTCCAAGGGTCACAGCGGCGGGCAGCTAAAACAACCCGTCATTTGCATCATTTCTCCTGATGCAAAGACCTCACGGGTGCTCGATACGACCACCGGCCAACAGGTGACCGGTCACCGGCCGGCTGGTGATTCCGCTTCGGGGGAGGAACGTGGGATATAGGGTGAGCGGCCCCTCGGTGTCTCGAGCAAAGGAGCGGATAGCGGTGAGTGCCAAACCGACAAAGTCGGGGCAAGTGGTGGAAACCACCTCGGGTGTCCCCATCAAGACCGTCTACGGACCCGATGACACTGCCCTCCTCGACTACCAGCGCGATCTGGGGAATCCGGGTGAATACCCGATGACCCGGGGCCCCTATCCGGAGATGTACCGGAACAAGCTCTGGACTATGCGTACCTATACCGGGTTTGGAACCGTCTCAGAGGTCAGCGGTTGGAACAGACGGCTGTACGAGGAGGAGGGTGCTACCGGCCTGTCGATAGCCCTCGACCTGCCCACCCAGATGGGTTACGACTCCGATCACGAGGAGTGGAGCCCGGAGGTTGGCAGGGTCGGGGTCGCAATCGATTCGCTGGCCGATTTCGAGGTCCTTTTCGACGGGATTCCTCTCGATGAAGTGTCGACATCGTTCACGATCAACGCTCCTGCTTTCCTCTTTCTCGCCCTCTATCAGGTGACCGGCGAGAAGCAGGGCGTTCCGCCCGAAAAGCTCAGACCCATCGTTCAGAACGACATTCTCAAGGAGTTCTTCGCACGAGGCGCTTGTGTGTTTCCGGTCGAACCAAGTCTCCGGATCGTGGCAGACACGTTCGAGTACTGCTCTGAAGTGATGCCCCGGGCCAATCCCATCTCCG
>JAZFTT010000031.1:0-5816 GCA_036446835.1 Acidimicrobiia bacterium | reverse complement strand
GACTCCATTCCGGAGCATGAACTCAGTCGTCTCGAGGCTCTGGCCAGCGCCGATCAGCCGTTGGAGAAGCTGATCGAGCGCAGGAAGAACGGTGAGCCGTTGCAATACATAGAGGGAAGTGCCGCGTTCGGGCCTCTCGAGATAACGGTTGATGACCGCGTGCTGGTCCCCCGGCCGGAGACTGAAGGTCTGTTCGAAATCGCTTCTCGAATGGTCCGCCACCCGGAGGTGATACTCGATCTTTGCACCGGTTCGGGAGCACTGGCGTTGGCACTCAAGAACGAGTTTCCGGGGGCATCGGTGTTTGCCACCGATGTCTCCGAGGATGCGATCGACGTCGCCCTCACCAACAGACATGCCACCGGCCTCGATATCTACCTGACAGTAGGCGACCTCTTCGACCCTTTGCCGGCCTCATTGCTTGGTGAGGTGGACCTGGTGGTGGCCAATCCGCCATACGTTTCAGATGTCGACTTCCTGACCCTGCCCGAGGACGTGCAACGGGAGCCGAAGGTGGCCCTCGTCAGCGGTCCAACGGGGTTGGAGGTGATTCAACGAATCGGCGCTTCGGTTGCCGAGTGGTTGCGTCCGGGTGGTGTCGTGGTTTGCGAGATAGGTGAGAGTCAGAGTGTCTCCGCCAGTAGCTGCTTCACCGATCTCCCCGCAGTGGTGCGACAGGACATGGCAGGCCGCGATCGGTACGTGGTCGCAGTCAAGCCGTGATCGAGGAGGCTGTTGAGGCCATTCACTCCGGTCAGGTCGTTGGTATCCCGACCGACACCGTCTACGGGCTCGCGGCCGACCCTCAAGAGAGGGAGGCGGTAAGTCGTCTCTTCGAGATCAAGGGGAGACCAGAGCACAAGCCGGTCGGCTTGCTGATTGCATCCGTGGAACAGGCAAAGACAATTGGCGAGATCGACGGTGTGGGCGAAGAACTAGCCAGGGAGCACTGGCCCGGCCCGCTGACGATGGTCGTCACACCGAGGGTGATTCTTTATGACTGGGTGGGTGACGCTTATCTTCGGACCGTCGGCATCAGGGTTCCGGACCACCCGGTGGCTCGCGAGCTGCTCGAACGGATCGGGCCGCTTGTGGTCACCTCGGCCAACCCATCCGGCGGAAAAGAGGCCATGAGTGATATCGAGGCGCGTCGCATCTTTGGCGAAGAGGTCGCTGTTTACCTTGAAGGTGAGTGCCCCGGCGGAGAGGCGTCAACTGTTGTCGATATCACTGGCGCGCATGCTGTGATTCTACGGAAGGGGCCGGTTTCGATCTGACGGTTACGCTCGCTCCATGATCTCCATGGACACAATCGAGCAGGTTGATCCTGCTATTGCCGGGCTCATTAGCAAGGACCTCGAGCGGCAGAACACCCACATTCACCTCATCGCCTCGGAGAACTTTGCGTCTCCGGCAGTCATGGCGGCGTCCGGCTCGGTCTTCACCAATAAATACGCCGAGGGTTATCCAGGCCGCCGTTATTACGAGGGCTGCCAGGTGGTCGATGAGATGGAGCAGTTGGCCATCGACCGCGCCAAGGAGTTGTTCGACTCGGAGTATGCCAATGTCCAGGCCCACTCGGGAGCTCAGGCGAACATGGCTGTCTATTTCTCTCTGCTCGAACCGGGTGACACCGTGCTGGGGATGCGACTCGACCACGGTGGCCATCTGACCCATGGCTCCCATGTCAACTTTTCCGGGCTCTACTACAACTTTGTCGCCTATGGCGTTGACGCCGACAGCGAGATCATCGACATGGCCGAGGTGCGCCGGTTGGCTCGCGAGCACAAGCCGAAGATCGTACTCGCGGGTTACTCGGCCTATTCGCGGACTCTCGATTATGAGGGTTTCAGGGAGATCGCCGAGGAGGTCGGAGCTGTCTTCATGGTCGATGCTGCTCATTTCATTGGGCTGGTCGCCGGCAAATCGCACCCTTCGCCAGTGCCTTTCGCCGATGTGGTGACCGGCACCACACACAAGGCGCTGCGCGGCCCACGCGGCGGGCTGATCCTTGGCAAAGAGAAGTTCGGTCAGGCGATCAACAAGGCGGTGTTTCCCAACGTTCAGGGCGGACCGATCGAATCCCAGGTGGCGGCCAAGGCGGTTTGTTTTCATGAGGCCCAACAACCGGCGTTTCACGATTACACATCCCAGATCGTCGCCAACGCCCGGGCCATGGCGGAGACCGTCCAGTCCGAGGGAATCCGAGTTGTGTCGGGCGGCACCGACAATCACCTCTTTCTCATCGATCTGAGGTCTGTAGATGAGGATTTGACCGGCAAGGAGGCGGCCAAGATGCTCGATGGGGTTGGTATCACACTCAACTTCAACACGATTCCGAACGATCCCCGGCCACCGTTTCGGGCATCAGGCCTGCGCATCGGTACTCCGGCGATGACGACCCAGGGCATGAAGGAAACCCAGGCATCCGAGGTCGCATCGCTCATCTCAAGGGCCTTGAAGGAAAAGGACGACGAGGCGGCGCTGGCAGAGGTGATGGGTCGCGTTTCCGAGCTGGCCTCTGAATTCAGTCCCTACCCGTCGGATTTCTCCGGTCACGTCTAGACCGCCGCGCGTAGATTCGTCATATGCGAATCGGCCTCATCAACCAGCTCCACGGTCGACCGGGCGGTAGTCAGCCGGCCCCAACCTGGGAGTCCATCTCAACGAGAGCCGTCGCCGCCGAGGCTGCCGGTTTTGATATCTTCGTGTTCGAGGATGCCCTTCTGTATCGGGGGGAAGAGCACACCGACGGCGTCTGGGAGTCGGTCTCGATAGCGGCCGCGTTAGCCGCCACCACCAAGCGGATTGGGATCGGCCAGTCGGTGATCAACTCGCCGTACCGGTCTCCGGCGATGATCGCGAGCATCGCTACGACACTCGATGAGATCTCCGGTGGGCGCTTCACTCTCGGCATCGGAGCCGGCAACACTTTCGATTCGGACTACGAGGCCTTCGGGTTCCCCATCGACAAGCGTTACTCGCGTTTTGCCGAGGCGATACAGATCATTCATGGCCTGCTGAAGAATGGCCAAGTCGATTTCGAGGGTGAGTTCTACACGGTCAAGGAGGGTGAGTTGGTACTGCGTGGCCCCAGTCCCACTGGCCCACAAATCAACATTGCCGCAGGTGGGCCAAGAATGTTGGAGCTTGCTGCCAGATACGCCGATGAATGGAACTGGTGGGGGTGGGACGAGACATTCGATGAGGTTCAGGTCAGGCTGGATCCGATTATGGAGTCTCTCGAGCTTGCGTGTGAAGAAGAAGGGAGAGACCCGTCGACATTGGTGCGCACGTTCGATCTGTACACGGTGGTACCAGAAGGCTTCAGTGCCGAGGGTTCGGGCTTGGAGCATCCGGTTTCGGGCACGTCGAGCCACGTCGCCGAATCACTCCTGGCGTTGGGTGAGCTGGGGTTTGCCGAAATCCGATGTGATGTCTTCCCGAGGACGATCGAGGCGATCGAAGCGATGCAGCCGGTAGTGGATTTGGTGAACAAAGAGGGCTGATACCCGGGTCTCTATGGTGACTGACCGGCTGTGATGTAGGTATGGCCCATTGGGCTGGTCCAGATGTCCTGACCATCAAAAAGTTTGTGTAGCCATCCGTGGTCTTTGAGGATGTGGTCGTGTCGGCACTTGGGCCCACCGTTGCAACTTGACGTCTCACCACCGTCTCTCCAGGGGAGCAGATGGTCGAAGTCGCAGTCTTTGGCTGGCATCTGACAACCCACAAACGAACATGTCGGCTGGGTGGCCTCGATGTATCGAGTCAGGGCACTGGTAGGTCGTCTCGCAGTAGTGACGATGTCGATGACGTGACCGTCGTCATCGGTGACGACCACTCGCCACTCCGCTTTCTGCTGCCTATCGGCAACCTTGCGGGCGACATCGGCGATGACCGGGCCCAGGCCGGTGATCTCGGCGGCCTTGTCGTCAAGACCGGCGAGTGTTGTGAGATCGACCCGAATATCAACGAGGCCCCGGCCGCCCAGGGTCGGGTCGGATCCGAGAAGCATGTCGATGGCGATGTCAGCTCGCATCTGGTCATGAGTCCTGTTGTCGCCATCCTTCTTGAGTGAAATCATGTAGCCGTTGACCCGGCGCCCGATTGCCTTTGCCTGATCTATGGGGATATCGAGTAGGTGGACATTGCCCGTGCCGTCGACCGTCTGCTCGATCCAGAGCAGACGTTGCTCGATGGCATGCTCGTAACGCTTCTTCGATTCCTCGGGATCAGTCTGAATACAGAGCTTGCGGATCCATGCCCGCAGTTGACCGGTGGTGAGTCTGGGAGCGCGGCCGGCGATCTCATCGACAATGGTGCGTGCATTTGACTCGGGTAGGTGCTCCGTTCCATGGATGATGACCCGGGCTCGCGGCCAATCAATGAGACCCTGGTCGAGCATCTCCCAGACCCGGGGGAGTCGTTCGACGAGGTCGCTGGCCTCGGACAGGCGACTCTCAGCGGCCCGGCGGGTCATGGTGAGGGCGGCCCGGATCTCGTCGGAGGTAAACTCTGCCGCTTCCTCGATTCGCTCAGCGGGCGATTCGGCGTTTCCCGGGGCCGAGTAGGAGATCTCGACGGCATCGGCCATCGATCCCGCCTGATGATGGGAAACCTGACGTTCTTGAGCGACCATGGTGCGAACCAGGTCGTGTCCGTTGAGTTTCGACCGGTCGACTCGAGTCAGGGCCATAGAGAGGAGGGGGCCCGGGGGAATGAGATCAAAACCGATGGGGAGTTGATGACGGTTGGTGACGGGGGAGTCTTGGGCGAACGCCTCTCGGGTCAACCGGTAGACGAGATCATCGAACCCGTCGTCGAAAAGAGGGTCATATTCGTCGGTCTCCCCCGCCAAGAGTCCGACCCCAGCATTCCGAGTGTCGAACATATGTTCGATCATACTCACCATTCTCACAGAAAACAAGAGACTTGCTCAAGCGATGGTCCAAGTGAGAGGGCAAGACGACTGTCCTCGATCAGTCCTGGCAGCTACCCTTTGCTAGCTTCGATTTTGCCTATCCGATTGCTGTCCATAACCTTTGTGAAGCTGTTCACAAACGAGTTCCTTTTGAAACAACAACGAACAACAAGCCAGGTCGCCGGTGCCATCAATGATGGATGGTTGGAGGGTGGTTCCTTCGTCAGTTCGATACTCGCCGGCACCTTGTTGGGTCTTCTCGCCGACCATTGGCTGGGAACCGACCCGTGGTTGGTGGTAATAGGGATAATCGTCGGCGCCTACTCAGGTTTTATCAGAGTCTGGCGGTATTCGATAAAGATGGAAGAGGATCCGCGTGAGCGTTGAGAACCTGACACCGGTGGAGAGCATCCTTGCGCGCCACACGGTCGCCCGGGTTGTTTACGTAGGACCGGTTCTCGTTGGTCTCTTCGCTGTTACCGGGGGCTGGACCGGGGCGTGGAGCGCCGCTCTCGGCCTTGCTGTGGTCATAGCCAATTTTCTGCTTGCCGGTGCCATTCTCTCGATTTCGGCAAGGATCAGCCTTCAGGCTTATCATGCCGCCGCCCTGATCGGCTTCATCCTGCGACTGGGCTTGTTCGCCGGGGCTGTCTATCTGATAGCAGCACTGGTGGATGTTGACCGATTGGCCTTCGGGATCTCAGCGGTGGTCGGATACCTCACGCTGCTGATCATCGAAGCGATTGCTGTTTCCAAGGGGAAAGAAAGGGACCTGAGTTGGACCAACTGATTCTGGCTAGCGAAGAGTGCGACGTAGTCAACGAAGTCATCTGTGCCCCCGCCGACGTCAAAGAGCTGTTCGAATTCACCGAGGTGATCTTCAGCATCGGTC
>JAZFTT010000030.1:0-11956 GCA_036446835.1 Acidimicrobiia bacterium | reverse complement strand
CCGGATGGTGACAATTTCGACCCGGAGGCCTTCGAGGGCGCTTGGACTGCGACGCTCGCTTTCCTCGCTGTCCAGCTATCGGACTAGTCGAACCTCGTCTACCCGGTTCTGGGAAGACCGGCGATAGGCTCGCATCAGTGGTCGCGTCTACATTGAGATATGGGCGACTGCGGGTTGTCTCCGCAGTGGCCGTCATCGGGTTTTTGCTCACCTCTTGTGGCGGATCCTCAGATGCTTCGGATGAGATTCGTGTTTCGGCGGCTTCTTCCTTGAGCCACGCTTTCGCTGCCCTGGAGTCGGCCTTTGAGGCTTTGAACCCGGGTGTTGACGTGGTGTTGAATCTTGGTGGGAGTTCACTGCTGCGAGCGCAGATTCTGGAGGGCGCTCCGGTAGATGTGTATGCATCGGCAAGCATGGACACGATGGCCCCCATCGTCGACGGGGGTTTCTCCGACGGAACCGCCACCGTGTTTGCCCATGGGTTCCTCGCGATCGCCGTGCCTGCCGGCAATCCTGCTCGCGTGACCGGACTTGACGACTTCGGCAACGAGGAGCTTCTCATCGGACTGTGCGACGCCGTTGTCCCCTGTGGGGCGTATGCACGTCAGGTCATGTCAAGGGCCGCAGTGGAACCGACGATCGACACCAACGAACCCAACGTCCGGTCTCTGCTGACCAAGATCGAGGCAGGCGAGTTGGATGCTGGGATCGTGTACATGACGGATGTGAGATCGGCGAGGGGAGGGGTGGAGGGGATCGAAATCCCAGACGCCGTCAATGTGGCGGCCGACTATCCGATTGCTGTGATAGTGGAGGGGCTCAACACAGCAGGAGGAAGGGCTTTTGTCGAATTTGTCATGTCCGGGGTCGGTCAGGAGATCCTCGCCGGATACGGGTTCGTGACACCATGAGCCGCGAGCAAGCCAGACACGGGCGGTCAAGACCCCCCATCGCTTTTGTGGTGCTTGCCGCCATAGCGGTGGTATTCTTTCTGCTTCCTCTCATCGGTCTGCTCGCCCGTACACCGTGGAGCGATCTGATCAGTCTCCTGGCAAGCGAGGTGGTGGCGGATGCACTGGTTCTGTCGGCTATTGCATCGTTTGCGGCCGTGACCATATCAACGGTCGTGGGAGTGCCTTTGGCTTGGGTACTGGCGAGGGTCGACTTCCGGGGACGCGCACTCGTTCGTGGGTTGGTCTTGCTCCCCCTGGTGCTGCCGCCAGTCGTCGGTGGTTCTGCGCTCTTGTTCGCTCTGGGGAGACGAGGGGTGGTGGGTGAGCCGCTATACGAAGCGACAGGATTCGTCCTGCCCTTCTCTATTTGGGGTGTGGTGGTTGCCGTGACCTTCGTGTCGATGCCATTTCTCGTCTTGACGGTTGAGGGTGCTTTGCGAAACATGGACGTCCGTTTCGAGGGTGCGGCAGCCTCTCTGGGGGCCGGACATTGGACAGTCTTTCGCCGGGTCACCCTCCCGATGATCCGTCCCTCGGTTGCAGCCGGCATGGTCTTGACCTGGGCGCGCGCCATAGGCGAGTTCGGCGCCACGGTGACATTCGCCGGGAACCTGGCTGGAGAGACCCAGACTCTCCCACTCGCCGTGTTCGTTGCTCTCGAGACCAACCGGGATACCGCTACCGCCCTGAGTCTTCTGATGGTGGCGATATCGCTCACGGTTCTCGTGTTTCTCCGTGACAGATGGCTGAGACCTCGGTGACCCTGAACGCCAGCATCACCGTCAAGAGGGGCGACGGGTTCACCCTTGAAATGTCGATCCGTATCGAGGCCGGGAAGACCGTTGCGCTTCTCGGTCCTAATGGCGCGGGAAAGTCGACCGCCGTAGCGGCTCTTGCCGGTTTGCTTCCGATCGATCAGGGTCGGATCGTGCTCGGAGACAGGGTTCTCGATGACCCCGATGCGGGAGTGTTTGTCCCACCGAATGAGCGAGGAATCGGCGTCGTCTTCCAGGACTATTTGCTGTTCGGACATTTGACCGTCGCCGAGAACGTCGCCTTCGGGCTCAGGAGCCAGAGGAAGGAACGTGATGCGGCCGAGGTCAAGACGTCTGCCTGGCTGGAACGGCTCAGTCTCTCTCAGCTCGCCAATAGCAAAGCGAGAGATATCTCCGGTGGTCAGGCACAAAAGGTGGCGGTCGCCAGGGCCTTGATCATCGACCCGGGACTGCTCCTTCTGGACGAGCCCATGGCCGCCCTCGATGCCACAACGCGGGTTGAGGTCAGACGTGACTTGGTCGATCATCTATCCGAGTTCGCCGGTCCCCGACTTCTGATCACACACGACCCGACTGAGGCTTTTCTCCTCGCCGACGAGATCAACGTGATCGAGGAGGGACGTATCACCCAGGTGGGAAGCGCCGACGACATACGTCTTCGACCTAGGACCCGTTACGTCGCTGACCTGGCTGGATCCAACCTGTTGGCCGGTACCGCGTCATCCGGCGCTGTCACCGTTGGTACCCAGGTCCTTCAGGTGGCGGACACCGCCATTGCAGGGTCGGTGCTCGCAACGATTCATCCCCGGGCGATCTCGGTTCATCGCCAACACCCGGAAGGAAGCCCCCGCAACGTCTGGAAGACCACGATCGTTCGGATCGAGCACTTTGGCGACAGGGTCCGGCTGCAGACAGGCCACCCTTTGCCCCTGGCCGTCGAAGTGACGCCGGCGGCCGTCGACGCGCTTGGCCTGAAGGACGAAAGCGAGATCTGGCTTTCGGTGAAGGCGACGGAGATCGGTGTCGAACCCGGCTGATCAGCGTGTGAACATGAACCTGAGGTAGTTAGGCCCGTATACGGGCCTAACTACCTCAGGTTCGCTCAGTTCTCGCTCATTTCGGCGAGGTCGGCTTCGAGAGTTTCTCTTTCCTCGGCGTCTTCGATTTCGGGGAGAGTGGTCTTTGCCAGCTCCAGATGCTCGGTGAAGGTCTCCACATCGTCAACGTCGGCCGCGGCTCGTGCGATCGCCTCGTGGGCGAAACCGGTCACGAATGGGCCGAGGTCGTGCTCCTTGGCGAGTTCAAGCGATCGCTCACCAAACCGTCGGGAAAGGTCGGCGTAGCCGAGCACGGCGGCCACCCTCGACACCTGCCAGTCGGCGACTGCCCAGTTCCTCGGCTCACCGACCTTGTACCAGTGATGACGCTGGGCGAACGTGGAGGCAAGCATTTCCTCCTCCTGTTCGCGGGTCAGCTCGGTCTCGTCGAGCAGGGTCCACGTGTGAGTGAACGCTCTTGGGGCGAACGTGCGATGCCAGCGGGCTACCTCTTCGGCACTCGGGTTATCGACGGGATTGGTCACTTGGCTGCCTCCGTTGGTATCGGAAACCATCTGAGAGCTTCTGCTTCGGTGGAGAGGGTCTGTTCGATCCCATCATCGAGTGGCGCCTCGCTCAGGATACGCTTTGCCTCTTCGATGTAGTCGTCCAGGGCGTCCAGCGACACGGTCCTGGGTGCGACCTCGGAGCCGGTGAAGTCGGCCTCGAACAGGCTCGCCGGGGGTTTGGGCAGTCCGTCGCGATGTCTCCAGACACCCGTTTCCGTTTCGTATGTGTAGAGGGGGAGCAGCCGCCAGCCATCTGAGGCAATCATGTGGACTGCGTCAACGATGTATTCGAACTCGGCATCCGAGATGAAGTAGTTGAAGTTCAGTCGTACCCATCCCGGTTTGAGAACCTCACAGCCTGCGGCGATGACCTCCTCGAACCGACTGCTGGTTTCGAGGTCGATTCCGAGAAGACGGTGGCCGTAGGGCCCGGCACACGAACACCCGCCGCGCGCCTGGATCCCGAATAGGTCATTGAGCAGGGCAACGACATAATTGTGATGGAGCACTTTGTCCTCGGTCCTGATGACAAAGCTGACTATGGACAGCCGCTCCGCTTCGTGGTTGCCCAGAATATCGATACTGGGGTTGGTTCCCCACGATCTGATGGCGCGCCGGATGAAATGGTGTTCGAGCTCGCGAATGCGATCGGGGCCTACTTCGCCCTTCAGCTTGAAGACGAGTCCGGCTCGGATCGAGCCGATGATCGCAGGAGTGCCTGCCTCCTCCCGATGCTCCTGGTCAGCGATGTAGGTGTGGTGGTCTGGCGACACGTATTGGACGATTCCTCCTCCAGGCACCGCGGGAACCTCGTTGGTGAGCAGGTCGCGGCGAGCGACCAGCAGACCCGGTGATCCGGGTCCGCCGATGAACTTGTGGGGCGAGATGAAGATGGCGTCCTTGTAATCGCCGGCGTCCAGCTCAGCAGATCCCATGGAGATCCGGACATAGGGTGCCGAAGCGGCGAAGTCCCAGAAGCTGAGGGCGTCGTGTTCGTGAAGGGTCCGTGAGATTGCTGCTGTGTCGGAGATGATGCCTGTCACGTTGGACGCGGCCGAGAACGAGCCGATCTTCAGCGGCCTTTCGGCATACTCGACAAGACGTTCTTCGAGTTCACTCAAATCGATCTGACCGTCGGAGTCCTCGTTGATCTCGACGACGTCGGCAATCGACTCCCGCCAGGGAAGCTCGTTGGAGTGGTGCTCGTAGGGTCCGACAAACACCACCGGTCGACGGTTGGCGGGGATGACATCTCCAAGGTGGTATTCCTTGTCGAGCGAGTCGGGAATTCGCAGTCCGAGGATCCCAATCAGTCGATCAACGGCCCCGGTGGCCCCGTTCCCGGCGAAGATCACGGCATGCTCGTCGTTGTTGGCGCCGATGCACTCTTTGATGATGTCGCGGGCATCCTCGCGGAACCGTGTGGTTTGGAGCCCGGTCCCGGAGGTTTCGGTGTGAGTGTTGGCATACATGGGAAGGACCTGATTCCTGATGTAGTCCTCGATGAAGGACAGAGACCTGCCCGACGCCGTGTAGTCCGCATAAATGACCCGGCGCAGGCCAAAGGGAGTCTCCACAGCGGTGTCCTTGCCGATGACCGAATCGTGGATTTTCTTGACGAGGTCCACCATGAGGGGCCGCCTTCCTAAGGTCACATGCCGTACATGTACAGCACAACCTTAGGTTCGCATGTCTGACCACACCACCGTCATCGTCGGTGGTGAGGAGGTGCGCATCAGCAGTCCGGGGAGGGTCGTGTTCCCCTTGCAGGGCTGGACGAAGCTCGATGTCGTCGAACACTTCGTTCGTGTGGCCGAGGGTGCCGTCCGTGGGATCAGAGGTAGGCCGACGATGCTCAAGCGGTATATGGAGGACGTGACGGTTGATCCGATCTATCACAAGCGTGCGTCGAAGAACACCCCCTTCGAGACTGTCGATATCAGGTTTCCCTCGCAGCGACCCGGGCGGATGAACGTGCCCCGCACCGAGGGCGACGTGGTTCGACTGGCCCAACTCGGTTGTCTCGATTTCCACCCGTGGCCTGTCAGAGCCGAGGATATCGACTATCCCGACGAGCTTCGACTCGACTTCGATCCCGCGCCGGGGATCACCTTCGACCAGGTCAAGCAGGCTGCTGCCGGAGCTAAGGAGCTTCTCGACGAGGTGGGACTGGTTGGCTGGCCGAAGACTTCAGGGAGTCGTGGGATGCACGTATACATGCGTATCGAGCCGATCTGGGACTTCTTCCAAACACGGAGAGCGGTGCTTGCTTTCGCCCGCGAGTTGGAACGGCGGATGAAAGGCCTGGTGACCACGAAATGGTGGAAGGAGGAGCGAGAGGGTGTGTTTGTGGACTACAACCAAAACGCCCGGGACAAGACGATGTCCTCGGCGTATGGGGTGCGGCCCACCGGCTTTGTGTCGACTCCGATCACCTGGGACGAGTTGGATGATGTCGCCATCGAGGACTTCCCTCTCGGTGGTTTTGCGGATCGTTGGGAGTCGGTCGGTGACCTCACCGCCGGGATCGACGATTCAAACGGACAGATCGACACCTTGATGGAGTGGGTGATCCGTGATGAGGCGAACGGCATCGGCGAAGCTCCTTGGCCTCCCCATTACCCCAAGATGCCGGGCGAGCCACCTCGGGTCCAGCCTTCGAAGCAGCGGCGCCCGGACGACGAGTATTAGTCGGCATCTCTATCCCACAAGGCGTTTCCGTAAGCTGGGCGCATCGGCCTCGATCGCACAGCTCTGCAGAAGAACATCAACGAGCTTTACCGGAGCGAGCATGACGGACTCGGCGACTCAGGGACCTATCGGATCCTCGATGAGGCCCGTCGTTGGGACCTGAGTGAAACCTTGGCCGATGGTGGTGTCATTGGCTTCGCTCACGTGAATGTCGCTGACTGCGGAGTACATGTGGCGGCAGCCGTCAACGCATGCCTCGACACCGATGCCGATACGGTGCTCGCCATCAGTGTGCTGCATACCTTTACCGAAGATATGGAGTTCGCGCGCAGGGACGTCGCTGAAGGAGGCTCCCCGTCCGACCATGCCACATGGGGCATTCAGGGACCGGGTCTCGACTTCCGTGACGAGTGGCGAGGAGACCACGCCATGCGCAGTCTGCGTCACTTCTGGGCCGCCGAGACCAAACGTCGCGGCATCACTGACCGCAGAGTCGTCGAGCGTTAACCCTACCTTGCCGGCGGCCTGCTTGGCGGCCTTCCCAATATCGACGAGTCGGCTCGGATCGCCGAGAACGCGGTGATCGTGACCACCGGGGATCAGTTTCATCACGGCATCGAATACGGCACACCGCCGGCCGACGCTCTCGAAGCTGAGCCGGATGGCCTACGTGCCGCTCGCAGCAGCATGGAAGAGGGGTTGAGGCTGGTTGAGGCTGGTTGAGGCAGGCGACTACTGGGGATACAACCAACACTGCGTCACTGCCAGGAGCGACGACCGCGATGTCGCCCAACTGTTTGGCTATCTGAGAGGCCCGTTGCAGGGAGCCCTGCTCGATATCGGTTACTCGGATTCGACCGAGCTCTATGACACTCCGTCCCCAACCTGGGCCGCCGGCGGCTTCATGAAGTTCGAGAAGGTCAGCTGAACGAGTCCGGGATGTGAGCGTCAATCTCAGAGGGCGTCGCGTTTGCGGAGTGCCCAGGTGAGTACCGCAAGACCGACCAACACCGTACCCGCGATCTTGGCAACACCTCCACCGACGCCGGCAACGACCGGGCCGAGAGCCTCTGAGGCTTCATCACCGAACACAGAAGCCATATCTGCATATATCGATAGGGCAATTCTCCAGATCGAGAACTGGGCCAGCCCCGGCACAGCGGAGGCGAGAATCGTCTCGATGACGATTATGTAGCCGAGACCGACGAGGAGCGACCTGGGCACGAGATACCCAAGAGGCACGAACACAGCCGCGTAACCGATGCCGGCGGCAACGAAAAGTGCGAGTCCGGGCAAGGCGATCGAAATGTCAGCGCCTAATGCCACCGTGGCCAGGGCGGTCGTCAGCCAACCACCAAAGGCGACAGTCAGAACCGCGGCGATCGCTGCCAACATCGAGGAGATGGCGAGGGACAAGCGAGACATCGGCCTCATGTAGATGTAGGGCAGGGTTCCGGCGTCCCTCTCCTCGCGCAAAGTAGCCACAGTGAGGATCAGGGCAGCGATGGCGAAGGAGTAGCCCGCGATCGCGATGATGTCGGAATAGAGACCGGCCAGCTCGTCTGGGTCGGCATCGAAAGCGGCCAGCCAGTACACGAAACCCGGAACCGAGGCGAGAGTCACGAGACCGATGACTCTCCACTTCCGCATCAATCGGCGATACAAGTGACGCGCCAGAACCATCAGCTTCCTTCGACCAGATATCGAAAGACCGACTCCAACGACTCATCCAGAGGCTCAACATTTGTGATGTTGATGCCCGAGTCGAGAGCGATCTGGGGCAACAGACGAGCCAAACCTCCCGCATCGGAAGCCTCGATCCGAAGTTGGCCGTCCTCGACATGGACACCCACGACACCATCGGAACCGATCAATGCCGACGCCAGTCTTCTTGGCTCGGAGCACTCAACGAACACCTGACGGGGTTTGTCGGTCATGGCGGCCCGGATCGTCGGAACACTGCCTACGGCAGCCAACCGGCCATCCACCATCGCCACGACACGATCCGCCATCCGCTCCACCTCCACAAGCACATGCGAGGAGACGATGACGGTTCGTCCGGCCGCTCCAAGGTCCTTGAAGAGGTCGATGAGCTGCGCTCTTTGCACCGGGTCGGCGCCATTGAGAGGCTCGTCGAGTAACAAAACCTCCGGGTCGGTCACCAGGGCAGCGGCAACCTTGGCGCGCTGACGCATTCCCTTGGAGAACCCACCAAGCCTGCGATGAGCGCTGTCGAGCAGCTCGACTGTTCCCAGCACAGTCTCGGCTCGACCCCCGGGGTCATCGACTCGGGCCAGACGAGCCGCAAGTTCGACAAACTTCTGCCCGGTCAGACGCTCGTAAATGGCTTCGTCCTCGGGAACGAGGGACATTTTCTGGTAGATGGCTGAGTCGGCTCTCGGATTGACGCCGAGAACTGTCACTTCGCCTTGTGACGGGCGTTGCAACCCGGCTATCACCCTCAGCAAAGTTGTCTTCCCCGCACCGTTGGGACCGAGAAGCCCCGTGACGCCAGGCCCGAATCCAATGGAAACCTCGCTGACCGCAACCTTGGGCCCAAACCACTTCGAAAGCTCAGTGACGACGACGGTGTCGGTCATGCCAGTTTCCGATATCGCCGGCGAACAATGACGACCGCTGCGACTACGACCACCACGACCACAGCAACGGATGTCCAGACTCCGAAACCTGCAATCTCGGCGGGGTACTCGACTGTGTCCTCAAACAGTACGTCGCGGATGATTCGAGGATGTTGGTCAAATGCCAGCAAGGATGCCCAGCGTGCTCCTGGGAAAGATGCCTCGGCCACTCTGGCGGCGATGCCTCCGCCGGCTGTCAGTAGTCCGAAGAAGGCCGCTGCGGCGATTCCGGTTCTGTCTATCAGAGCCGAAAGAACGAAGACGATGGCGCCGTTGAGTGCAATGAACGCAAGGGTCGTCACCGGCACTTTCCACAAGACGTCCAGTGTTTCCCCCATGTACGGGAGAAACCCATCGCCGGCGATGAGGCCGAGACCGAGGTGTAAGACAATCTGAGGGACCATGTAGATCGCCGCGACCACTGTCACAAAGGCACCCACCTTCGAGACGAGATATCCGTCCACCGTCAGGGGTCGGGAGAAGTAGACAGACAGGACACCCCTGCTGCGGTCCGGTATGAGCAGAAGTGGTCCCGCCAAAGTCATGAACAGCAGGGATATGGCAGAGTAGAAATCGAACAGGCCGCCGTAGGTCGGCACACCCTCCCGAAGGCTTTCTTCGATGTTTCCTATGGCCCAGTGGATGCCTATAAAAACTGCGGCAGCGATGAGACCGACCGAAAGCAGTCCCCAGGGGATGATCTTGAGCATTGCCTTGCGGCGCAGACCGAGTACCCGTCGAATTCCGTCCTTGTAGACGGCCGATCTTGCTCCCGACGGACCAGTGCGAGGACCGTCGTAGGTGCGGTATCCGCGATCGTAAATGATCTGGTCCGTCAAGCTTCTTCTCCTTGGCGAAGGAAAAGGTCTTCGAGTGAAGCTGAACCTCTCACCATGCGAACCAGGCCTGAGCCAACGCCGGCTACCTCTTCGACGATGGCTCGCTCGAGAGTCTCATCGCCAGGTCCCACAACGAACCGATGCCCTTCAACGGTTGTGTCGAACCCTCTGGCTCGGAGTCTGGCGGCCACCATCTCGGCATCATCAAGCACCTCGACCAGCACAGTTCTCAGCTTCTCGAAGCCCTCCAAGGGACCCGAACGAAGAAGACTTCCTCCGTCGAGCATCACCACCCAGTTGCAGGTGTCCTCGATGTCGGTCAGTACGTGTGAGCTGATGATGACGTTGATCTCGAACTCGCCCAGCCGTCTGATCAGTCGGAGCATCTGCACCCGCCCCTCAGGGTCGAGACCGGAGGCGGGTTCGTCCAGCAGAAGAAGATCTGGATCGTGCACGATCGCCTGGGCGAGTTTGACTCGCTGCTGCATCCCCGTGGAGAAGTCTCCAAGAAAGCGGAATCTCTCCTCCTCCAGGCCGACCAGAAACAGGGTCTCCGATGATCTTCGCTTCGCCTCGCGGGAGGGGATACCGGCGAGCTGGGCTGCGTAGGAGACAAAGTCGGCTGCTGTCTGGTCTTTGGGGAGGCACTCCACCTCGGGCATGTACCCGATGCGCGCACGCACCGCGAGGGGTTCCGTCTGTGGGTCGTGACCGAGGACACTCATTCCTCCGGAAGTGGGATGAAGGAGCCCAAGCATCAATCGGAGCATCGTTGTCTTCCCCGCTCCGTTGGCACCAACGAGACCGGTGATTCCCGGAGGCACCTGAAGGGAAAGATCTTGGAGGGCAACCACGTCGCCGTAGTCGTGGGTCAGGCCGGAGACCTCGAGGATGTTGCTCTGACCCATTGCGCGAAGTTTGGCACTTTTCCCGTAGGACTCAGCAACGAGCCCTCGTCAGTTGACGACGTCGCGAAAGCCTGCCCCTTGAGGGCGTTCCAGTTGGTCCATCGTGCAATCGGTGGCGTCCTTGTCGGGACGCCACCGATGAAAGCGGGTCGCGTGGCGGAAACGGTCTCCTTCGAGCTGGTCATAGCTGACTTCAACCACCACACCGGGCTTCACCGGTGTCCACGGGTTGTCTTTGCCGGCCGACCAGCGGCTGGGGCCGCCTGGAGCCCGGGCAGCCCCGTCGAAGCTCTCTTCGGACCGCAGCTCCAGAAACAGGCGGTAGATCACGACGCGGTCGGCATTCGGAAATCCGGAGCAGTGCCCTATGAAATGGAAATCGCCGTTGGCGTTGTACAGCCCGAGGAGTAGCGATCCGATCTTTCCGCCATCCTTGTGCTCACGAAAACCGCCGACCACGACGTCGATCGTGCGACGGTGCTTGATCTTGATCATCGCCCGCTTGCCATGCTGATAGGCCAGGTCGGGTCGTTTGGCGATGATCCCATCGCACCCGGCAGGTTCGTACTCGTCGAACCACGCTTTGGCGACGTCTTCGCTGGTGGTTTGCGGGGTGAGATGCCACGGGTGAGTCAACTCTTCGGCGAGAGCCACCAGGCGTTGTCTTCGTTCGGAGAAAGGGGTCTCCCTGAGGCTCTCACCCCTGTAGGCAAGGATGTCGAAGGCGACCAGCTCGGCCGGTGTTGCTTCCGAGAGCATGTTCACCCTCGACTCGGCGGGATGGATGCGTTGTTGCAGCGAATCGAAATCTGTGACCCCGTTGACCACAACCACGATCTCTCCATCCACGACGGTGCCCGGCGGTAATTGTTGCAGCGCCGGTGCCAGCTCCGGAAAGTAGCGCAACAGGGGTCGCTGGTTGCGTGAGTCCAGTCTCAGATCTGGCTCCGACCAGGAGAGGGACCGAAACCCGTCCCACTTGGGCTCGTAGACGAAGTCCCCTTTCGGCCAGCGCTCCGACACCTTTGCCTCCATGGTCTTCAGTGGTGCAGGAAAGGGATGACTCATTGGAAGCGATTGTATTCGGGATAGCCTGAGCAGCCGATGGTGGCCAAGATCAGATCCGGAGCGCATTTCGCCTTTGACATTCTCTTCGCTTCGGCCCATGAGTACGGGGTCGATCGTGTCAGCCGGATGTCTGCGGCGGTGGGATACCGGGCTATATTCGCCCTTGCTCCGCTGCTGATCATCGCCGTGGGTGTGGTGGGGGCGATCGTCGGCGAGTCGGAAGATGCGCAACAGGAGATTTTCGAGGCCATTCAAGGGATTGCAGGCATCGAAGTGGCCGAAGCGTTGGCCACATTCGTTTCGTCGGCGGTGACTGTGGGTAACACCGCGGCGATCGTCGGCATCATCCTGCTTCTGTGGACGGCCTCGAGTCTGTTCTATGAGATCCAGAACGACCTGAACGACATTTTCCACGTGCCCTACGAGCACACCTCCGGTGTCATGGGGTTCGTCAAGAAGCGCGGCCTCGGGTTTCT
>JAZFTT010000029.1:0-4893 GCA_036446835.1 Acidimicrobiia bacterium | reverse complement strand
CTATGGGCCGCCGCCACGTCCTGGGCGGCCACACCCACGCTCTTGAACAAAGTGACATCCGCCGCCACCTGCGGATGAGTGCCGGCGAGCAGATCGGAGAGAGTCGTATCGGGTTCGCGACCAGCCTGGATGAGATCTCCGGCCTCGGCCGCAGCGGCATCGACATCGTCGACCACCACATAGGCCCTCCTCACGACTCCGCCCGGCACCTCCACCATGTCAGGAGTAAAAGCGCCCACAGCGTTGACATGGGTGCCTGACCGCACCGCTGATTCGTCAAAGAGGGGCTGGACGGCGGGGGTGGCGCACGAGACGACATCTGCCTGAGCCACGGCTTCGCCGGCATCGGCAACCGCCTCACCCTCCACCCGACGCGCCAGTGCAGCCGCTTTGCCTCCCGATCGAGACCAGACCAGAACCCGGTCGACCCGACGAACGGCTTGTATCGCCTGGATCTGGTCGAATGCCATAGCCCCGGCGCCCATCATGGCCAGGGTCTTCGGTTGGTCCGAGGTGAGAAGTTGAGTCGCCAGACCACAGACCGCCGCCGTTCGAATCGATGTGATCGTCGGCCCGTCGACGACCCCAATCGGGCTGCCGTCGGCTTCAAACACCACGACGAGTCCTGCGGGGTTGCCAGGAACGATGGACACGACTTTCACCGCAATTACATCGTCGAGACGTCCGGGCATGACCAGAGAGCCGCCAATCATCGTCCGCAGGGGCGTTTCCGCATCACCCGAGAACGCGTGACGCATCGCCTCGATGGCGTGGGGCATCGATAGGGCCGCCCGCGTGGTCTCGGCGTTCAGATAGCGCATCAGGCGAGCACGCTCTTCACAGAGACATCAATCGGTTCCCTATCGACTGAGAAGAAGCCAATCGGCACATCAGTGTCGAAATCGGTTCGCTCACCCGATATCGCCTGGGCCACCATCGACCCGATCGCAGGGGCCAGCTTGAAGCCATGGCCGCTGAAGCCGTTGGCCACCCAAAATCCGTCGACTCCACTCGGCCCCACGATCGGGTGAACATCCTCACGATTGATCGTGTAGAGACCGGCGATTCCCGTGACTTGGCCCCTCGGCTCCAGCGATGGAATTCGGTGGTGGAATGTTGCCAGCTTCAACTGTGTGAAGTCGGCGTCGGGAACTCTCTTGAAGTTGTCCGGGTCAGCGATGAGCTCCTGCTCGTCCTCGGCCGTCACCGACCCCACCATGATCTGCTGTCCCGCCGATTCGGGTCGGAAATAGATGCCCGTGGTCGTGTCCAAACCGATGGGAAGCTGTCCAAGACTCTGCGGCCACGGGCGATATACGGTTTGGATCCGGGTCGGGGTGAGAGTCCATTCGATGTCGGCTCCGGCCATCCGGTTCAGCACGTTGCACCAGGGTCCGGCAGCATTGATCACCAAGCCTGCCGAGATCGAAGTGCCGTCGGCAAGCCTTACCCCTGTCACACCCTCCCCTTCCCGAAGAACATCCACCACCTGGGACTTGAACCTGACATCGCCACCCCGGGCACGGGTGGCCTCGATCAGATCCTGATTGGCGCCCACAGGATCGGCATACCCACCCCCGGGCTCGTAGAGAAACGCTTCGCCAGGCCGACATACGTGCTCGACGTCACCTGCCATATCGAGCGGCTCGGCGCAATTCGATACGGCAGGGAACAAACGAGTCACGTCGTCGGGGCCAAGCGCCTCGGCGTCAACTCCTTGAGACAGGAGTTGGGCGGCATCCCTCTCCACCTTCTCCCTGATCTCCCCCATGATCCAGATCACCCCCACTCGGTGCAGGCGGGATCTAGTCTCGGCAAGCCCGGTGAACTGAGACCAATTGCCTAGCGCCTTCTGACCGTAAAACGCCAGTCGGACGACCTCGGGGTTGGTATAGCGGCAGCGGCAGATCGAGGTAGAAGCTCCGGTCGAGCCCTCGGCGGGACCCTCGCCCTTGTCCACTGCAATGACCCCAATGCGGTGGCGGGTTAGTTGATACGCAATCGACGACCCGATGATCCCAGCACCGACGACAACCACATCGGCCCCTGCCCTCATCGCGTGGACACTGAGTAGTCGCCTACCTTTTCATCCCAGGTCAGATCGATGAGCCCCCTGGTGGCGGCCGCCTTGCAAAATTGGAGAAAGCCTCCGTAGCCAAACTTTTTCTCACTGAAGTCGGATTGACGCTTGCGCAACTGGTTCTTGAGACCGGACATGACCACAGGGCCGCTCTTCCCGGTGAGTTCGGCCACGACGTCATGGAGAAGCTGAAATGCTTCCTGTTCGCCACCGCCACCCGAGGAGAACTGGACGACTGGATCGCCTCTGCCCGGACCCTCCGAGAGTTCGATGACACCATCCGATTCGAGGTGACGAAGCAACTCCCCAAACGCCCGAAAGCCGTAGTCGGCCTCGGAGAAGGTCGAATCCTTGCGGAGCACGGCGCGTTTCAGCGACGAGGCAAGCACCTCTCCCTGACCGGAGCGAAGAAGTCCACCCAATGTGGTCGTGATCAGCGTCTCCAGCTCCGGCGCGTCCGCGTTGTCGCCGCCTGTATCCGTCTTGGCGGACGTTTTCCGGAGAGGATCAACACCTTCGAGATTGTCGTAGAACAGAAACTCGTCACAGGCGGGCGGGAGCAGCTTCGAGGTCGACCCCTTGATTCCGACGCCAATGACCTTCTTGTTGAGCTCTCGCAGCTTGTGGACGAGCGGAGTGAAATCCGAGTCGCCGGTGCAGATGACGAAGGTGGTCACGTACTCACGCTCGAAGGCCGTCTCGATTGCGTCCACCGCCATCTTGATATCTGCTGCGTTCTTCCTCGTGACACCCATTCTCTGCGGAATCTCAATGAGCTCGACGTGGCTGCGAGTCATTGCCTGCCTGGCGTCAGCGAACATCGACCAATCTGCGTATGCCCTTCGGGAAATCACCCGGCCACGCTCGGCGAGGGCGTTGGAAATGGGCTCGAGATCGAATTCCATGCCTCCCAGGGACTCTCTCGCTCCTATCGCCAGGTTCTCGAAGTCGACGAATAGTGCAATGCGTTCTTCTTCCATGACAGTGAATGTAGTGGGCGAAGCGATTGAGGTTCCTCCGCACGGTTCCCGGCCTCAGATGTAGCTTCTGAGTCGAAGAAGGGGCACACAACGACAAAGCACCAGGAGCTGCGCATCCACGGGGTTTCAGGTACCCCACCTCGCGCCATCCTCTACACCGATCCTGTCACCGACACCCCGGCAGAGGACCCGACAAAGATCTATCGACGCCGCCTGGCCGATCCGTGTTTCGAGACATCCGCTTTTCACTGGGCCAACCTGACCTCCGGTGCCAGGTTGACCGCGCTCTGGCTGCTCCTCGCACCTTTCGCACTCGCCAATGCTGCGGGATGGATGGCGGGCTGGCGCAGAAACCCGACAGCGCCTCTTCCCGAACCGGCGCCACCCGAGAAATGGCATGCCAGGTTGGGTCGCATGTCTGTTCGGGTAGCTGGGCTGACTCTCACCACGCTTCTCATATCTCAGGCTCTGACAACGGGCGTTCTGCTGCCGATGGAGTGGATCAGCACAGTAGGCGTGGTCGAGATCGCCGGGATCCGACTCGATCTCGGTCTCATCGACCCGCGGGTCTACTTGACGACACTGATGCTGTTGGCGGCTTCGGTCTTCTACTGGCTGGTGGCAAGGGTCTCATCGAAATCCCACTTCGATGAGCCTCGGAAGGTTGCAGCACACGATCTCCTGTTGGATCTCTCCGGGGAGTCGATGCGCCGTGCGAGAGAGGAGCCCGAGGCCGATGAAACCACGCTAAATCAGTATGAAGACCCCGGTGGTGCACGGGTGACTGATGACCGTCTGTGGAAACTCCATCCGATCCTCCACCGCCTCAGACGACTCCACTTCGGATTGGGGATTCTGTTCATAGCGATGAGCATCGGGGTGTCGATCGGGCGAGTGACGGTTGCGATTGCACTCGCCGTGGCGATGCTGGTGGCCTTCTCGCTCAGCTGGATGACGACCTATTTTCCTGAGGCCCGCTGGGTCTGGGTGGCCACTTCCCTTCTGCCAATTCTGTCGTTGGTCGCTCTCCTGACAGCGATGTTGTTCATCTGGATGCCGGGGTCCGGCGTTCATCTCGAGGAGTTGCACACAATGACTTTCGGAGTAGCGCTGATCCTGGGACTCGCCGCCCTGCTGTCCTTGTTCGCCGGGCCCCTCAGCGTCGGCGCCTTGGTCTTTGCCACATTCATCGGAGTCACCATGGGAGCAGCCGCCGGGCTCTTCGTTGACGCAGTCCTCGGGACGGATATCCTTCGCAACGCCGGCGTCGGCTGGGTGTCAGTGGTGACGCTGTTCTTTCTTGCCGCATTGCTGGTCGTCACGTTGGTGCTGGCCTTCGTCGGCCGGGTCGCAGAAGAGCATGGAGGGACCAGGCCATTGCCTCGGGAGTTCGCGAGATGGCGACGGATGGTTCTGCGGCGTATTGAGCTTGAGGCGAGGATTCTCTTCTGTGCAGCGGCATTCCTTGGTCTGGCAGTCTTTCTCGCTGTCGGGTTCATTGCATATCGCCACGGTTTGCAGCTACGCGACACCGAAGGCGCCACACTCCTTGCCTTCTGGGGAACATTGGTTGCCGGGCTCGAGGTCGGTGCCCTCCCTCCCTTTCCCCAGGGCCTCGTGGTGTTCTCGATCTCGACAGTGGTCCTGCCTATGGGCTATTTCGCATTCAGGAGCATCCGAAAAGGGTGGACGGGCGGCAAGGACGGGGAGGGCCGGCGTCGCCAAGTCGGGATCCTCTGGGATCTGGGATCGTTCTGGCCGAGGTGGTATCACCCACTCGCACCGCCCGGGTATGGCCCACGGTCAGTGCGGGACCTGGGAGTAGCCATCCGG
>JAZFTT010000028.1:0-7700 GCA_036446835.1 Acidimicrobiia bacterium | reverse complement strand
GCTCTCGGTCGAGCACGTCGAGTGCATCGGTGCCTGCGGCGGTGCTCCCGCCGTTCAGGTCAACTACGAGCTGATCGAAGGTGTCTCACCGACTCAGGCGCGGGAGTTGGTCCGGTGGCTGAAGAGAGCACGCCCCGAGGTTGTGAACTCCGACGAGATGCAAGAACTGTTCGGAGCCAGACGTAGTTTCGACTGGGGCATCAGCGAGGAGTACGGCGCAATCGGCCCCTACCCGGCCTTTCAGCCCCTGGGAACCGTCGGCAGCGAGGTGTCGAAGTGACGACGCCACTGTTGGTCACACGGCGGATGACCGACCATCCGGGCGACTCCCACACCATCGTCAGGTATGAGTCGACCGGTGGGTACACACAGGGCAAGCGGGCCCTCGGACTGACCCGCGACGAGCTCGTCGAGGAGATCAAGACTTCCGGTCTGCTTGGACGCGGCGGTGCTGCGTTCCCGGCCGGCCTCAAGTGGAGTTTTCTGGCCCCGGAACGACCTGCCTATCTCGTCGTCAACGCCGATGAGTCCGAACCCGGGACGTTCAAGGACCGCCAACTCCTGGAGCGTGATCCCCACCAGATGATCGAGGGGATCATCATCACCTCGATCGCCAATGAGGTTCATCATGCTTTTGTCTACATAAGGGGCGAGTACGCCAAGCCGGCTCGCAGGGTCCAAGCCGCTGTCGACGAGGGGTATGCGAAGGGCTATCTCGGCAGGGGGATCTTCGGCTCCGACTACGACCTGGAGGTCACAGTTCATCTCGGCGGCGGGGCGTACATCTGTGGCGAGGAGACCGCTCTCATCAACTCTCTCGAAGGCAAGCGGGGCGAGCCGAGGCTGAAGCCCCCCTACTTCCCGGCGGCAAAAGGTCTTTACATGATGCCCACCATCGTCAACAACGTCGAGACCGTCTCGAATTTGCCTCACATCCTGGCGATGGGAGGCAGCGAATATTCGAACGTAAGCGACAGTGCCGATACCGGCACCTTCATGATGTCGCTGTCGGGCCATGTCGCCCGTCCCGGGAATTACGAGTTGGCACACGGGATCACGTGGCGCGAGCTGATCTACGAGATCGGGGGTGGCATCCCCGACGACAAGCAACTCAAAGCCTGGATCCCCGGTGGCGCCTCCGCCCCCTGGTTCATCCCGGAAAAGCACCTCGACCTGGAGATCACCAAGGACGCCACTACCGCAGCGGGATCGATGCTGGGCTCCGGAGCTGTCATCGTCATGGACGAGGACACCTGCATGGTCAAGGCGGCCGAGCGGGTGGTTCGATTCTTCGCACACGAATCGTGTGGCCAGTGCACTCCTTGTCGTGAGGGGACGACCTGGCTGGAGATGATCCTGCGACGCATCGAGGAGGGTCGAGGTCGGGCGGTTGACCTCGATCTCATGGTTGACGTATCCGATGGCATCAGCATCGGTCTTGCCTGGCCGCCGAAGATGACGACGATCTGCCCTCTCGGCCCATCGGCGGTTTCTCCGATAATTGCCCTCAGGGACTACTTCCGCGACGAGGTCGACTCCCACGTTGCCAACGGAGGGTGTCCCTTCCATGCCCCCTCCGACTCGGGTTCCAGCCGAGCCACCTCCCCCGCCGACGCAGGGGAGGAAGGGTTTGTCCCCCCTCTCGAGGGGGGAGCGGTCGAGCGCACCGAGACCGAGGGAGATGAACCAGAGTGAACACCGAGCCGACCTCGGTCACCATCACCATCAACGGTGTGGAGAGTCAGACCCCCGCTCACGGTCTCCTGATCAAGGCGGCACAGGAAGAGGGCACCTACATCCCGCGGTTTTGCTGGCACGAGCGGATGAGCCCTGTCGGGATGTGCCGCATGTGTCTCGTCGAGATCGAGACTCCCCGAGGCCCGATGATGGTGACGGCCTGCACAACTTCGGTTTCGGACGGAATGGTCGTTGACACGGAGAGCGAAGAGGTCAAGAAGGCTCAGGAGGCGATCCTCGAGTTTCTTCTCGCCAACCACCCGCTGGACTGTCCCGTGTGCGACAAGGGCGGTGAGTGCCCGCTTCAGGATCAGGCTCTTGCCTACGGCCCCGGTGAAAGCCGGTTTGTCGAGATCAAGCGCTCATACGAGAAGCCAATCCCGATCTCAGAACTCGTCTTGCTCGACCGGGAGCGCTGCATTCTGTGTGCTCGATGCACGCGTTTCTCCGACGAGATCTCGGGTGACCCGCTGATCGAGTTTCAGTATCGGGGCAATACCACCGAGGTCAACACCTTCCCGGATCTGCCGTTCTCGTCCTACTTCTCGGGGAACACCGTCCAGATATGCCCGGTCGGGGCGCTCACTGCAAAGCCATATCGGTTCAGGGCGCGGCCGTGGGATCTTCAGAAGGTCGAGAGCTCGTCCCTCCAGGACACTGCACATCCTCGGATCGAGATCCATGCCAGTCAAAACGAGGTGCTCCGCTACACAGGAGTCGACAACGACGCCACCAATCACGGTTGGCTTTCCGACAAGGCACGATTCGGGTTCGAGTACCTGCGATCCGAGAAACGTCTGACTACTCCGCTGGTTCGGAGGAGTGGCGAACTGGTAGAGGTCAGTTGGACCGAGGCAATCGACATCGCCGCCAGCCGTCTCGATCTGATCAAGGACGAAGACGGGGGAGAGGCCCTCGCGGTCATCGGTGGAGCGCAAGGCACAAACGAAGATGCCTACGCCCTCTCCAAGTTTGCCCGGGTGACTCTCGGAACCAACAATGTCGACGCTCGTCTAGACGATGCCCTTGCATCTCATTTCCTATCTGCCTCGGTGGATCGGGCCACAATTGACGACCTCGACGACGCCGACACCATCGTTGTCTGGGCGCAAGACCTCAAGGAAGAACACCCCACCTTGTATCTGCGGGTGCGACGGGCGGTACAGGAATTGGGCGCGACCCTTGTTGTGATCCATCCACGAGTGACCGGGCTGGATGACCGGGCCAGTCATAAGCTCATCTACCGTCCCGGGGGTGGATATGAGTTGCTCGACGAGCTGGCGAATGGCGACCATCCCGAAGTCAGCCATGCGCTCGCCGTCGACAAGGTGGTGGCTTTGGTTGGCATTGCTAGTCATGCCGATGGGCCACAGCTAGCCGAGTCGGTTGCTGCCCTGGTTCGGCAGAAGGCCGGCAACACCAAGCTGATGCCGCTGAACAGCCGCGCCAACACCTATGGAGCTCTTGACATGGGACTCGCCCCCGATTTGTTGCCGGGGAGAGTCGGTCTCGACTCGATCGGATGCGGCAATCTCGCGGCGTCCTGGGGCGAGTTTCCTGTCACCGCGGGCAGAGACACTCGCCAGATTCTCCAAGGGCTGGACTCCGGTGATGTCAGAGGCTTGGTGTTGGTCGGCGCCGATCCGATCAACGATCTACCTGATCCGTCGGTCGCCATCGATGGTCTTGACGCTGCCGAGTATGTAATCGCCATCGATCTGTTCCTGAATGATTCGAATCGACATGCCGACGTTATCTTGCCGGCTTCCGGTTTCTCAGAGAAAGAGGGAACCGTCACCAATGTCGAGGGACGGGTGCAGAAGGTCAACCAGATTCGGCCCGCTCCGGGTCAAGCGCGACCCGACTGGGCGATCCTCGATGACATTGCCACCCGGATGGGTGTTTCGCTCGGTCTCGCAACTGCTGAAACCATTGCCAAGGAGATCGCCACGGTATCTCCGGCCTATGAGGACCTGACCTGGGACACCCTCGAATGGGATCACCGCGATGGCGTTGTCGTTCCCATCCATGGCGCCCAGGCGATCAACCACATACCGGTGGCTCTTCAGGGCTCCAAGGCTCCAAAGGCACCGTTGACCCTCCATGTCGGCAGGGTCATGTATGACAACGGGATTCGGCTCCAACACTCTCCATCGCTGCACAAGCTCGCCCCGGGTCCTGTTGCTCACGTCAATCCGGGCGATGCCCCGACGATCGGCGCCCAGGACGGCCATACCGTCAAGGTCGTGACCAATCGTGGGGAAGGCGAATACACCTGTGTCCTCGACGAGGGCACTCCTCCCGGGGTTGTCTTTGTACCGTTCAACCAGCAGGGCGCTTCATCGCTGGGGGCGGACCCTGTGGTCCGGGTGACGGTGGTGGGCCAGTGACCTGGCCCGAGCTCGGGATCGTTGTCTTCAGGGTTGTCGTGACGTTTGTGCTCCTGTTGGTGGTCACCCTGATCAACGTTTGGGCTGAGAGGAAGATCGTTGCCGATATGCAGAGTCGGATCGGTCCCAGCCGTGCCGGACCATGGGGGATTCTTCAAACTCTGGCCGATGGTCTCAAGCTGTTCTTCAAGGAATCGGTGATTCCGCGGAAGGTCGAGCTGGGCATGTATCTGCTGGCTCCTTTTCTTGCGATCATCCCCGCGTTCTTGATCTTCATGATGGTGCCTTGGGGCAAGCCTTTCATGGTCGGCGACTACGAGGTGGCGCTTCAGGGAGCCGACCTCAACGTCGGATTGCTGTTCATCCTGGCGATGTCGTCGATGGCCGTCTACGGGGTGGTTCTTGCTGGATGGTCTTCGGGTTCGAAATACCCCCTACTTGGTGGGGTGCGTGCCACGGCCCAGGCCATCTCCTATGAGGCGGCGATGGGTCTAGCCATGGTTGCTGTCGTCATCTTCACGGCGACCCAGGGTGAGGGAGGCACGCTCTCGCTGGCAGAGATAGTGGAGCGCCAGACCGGAACCTGGGCAGACGTCTCGCCGATCCTGTCTTTCATTCCACGCTGGAATGTCTTTCCTCAGTTTGCAGCCTTCGTGATTTTCCTGGTGGCGATTGTCGCCGAGACCAACAGGGCGCCATTCGATCTGGTCGAGGCAGAGCAAGAGCTGGTGGGGGGGTTCCATACCGAGTACTCCGGCATGCGCTTTGCCATGTTCTTCCTGGCCGAGTACATCAACATTTTCTCGATGTCGGCCATTGCCGCCACCCTTTTCCTCGGCGGGTGGGCCGGCCCGACGTTCGAGACCTTTCTTCCCGGGTTCATCTCCGCACTTCTTCCCACTGTCTACTTCCTCATCAAGACCTATGCAATCGTCTTCATCTTCTTCTGGCTTCGGGCTACGTTGCCACGTCTGCGCTATGACCAGCTCATGACGCTCGGCTGGAAGCGGCTGATTCCTGCAGCTCTCGCCTGGCTGGTCGTCTCCACAGTCGCCATGGGTTTCCGTCAATTCGGCCCTCCCTGGAGTTGACGATGGGTGTGATCGCGGAATTCATCAAGGGGTTCAGAGTCACCGGTGGGACCATGCTGCGCACCATCACCGGCAAGGAGCTGGTGACAATCGAATACCCGAAGGAGATGCGTCAGAAGCCGCAACGTTTCCACGGGCGTCATGTGCTCAACCGCTACCCCGACGGCATGGAGAAGTGCATCGGATGTGAGCTCTGCGCCGGAGCCTGCCCGGCGAAGTGCATCTTTGTGCGCGGGATGGACAACGATCCGGAGAACCCAACCTCACCCGGTGAGCGGTTTGGTTTCGTCTATGAGATCAACATGCTTCGCTGCATCTTCTGTGCTCTCTGTGTGGAGGCCTGTCCGACCGAGGCCATCACGATGACTCACCTCTTCGAGATGTCGACCACCAACCGCGAGGACGCCATCTACACCAGGGAAACCCTTCTCATGGATGAGAAAGGGGAAGTGCCTCATATGTTTCCCGATGACGAGCTTGCCGATATGGACGAGCTTGCAGTCGCGGGCGGCTGGGTTCGCGCCACGGCACCCTCTGGATTGACCTCCTATCAGGGTGTGAGGATGTGGCAGGGAACGCCCGGTCCAGGGGATTGGGATCCCGAGCCCGACCAGGACGGGATCGACGCCATGTCACCAAAGAAAGGCGACGATGGCTGAACCGATCCTCTTCGTCCTGATGGCGCTCGGCTCCCTCACCGGTGCGGTGACCGTCGTTGCCGCTCGTAATCCTGTCTACTCGGCGATGGGACTCCTGGGGACTCTTTTTTCGGCGGCTGTCCTCTATGTGCTCCAACTGGCCCATTTCGTCGCCGCCGTCCAGGTGATTGTCTACGCCGGTGCAGTGCTCACCCTGTTTCTCTTCGTGATCATGCTGATCGGCGTCGACACGTCCGAGGACTGGGACGAGAAGCTGCCCTACCAGAGGGCATTCGTCGGAGGGCTCGCCGGTCTGATAGCTCTCTTCGCCGGCGCCCTGACACTGTTCGGCAACTTCGATTGGGTGCCGGCAGCGACCAGCACCGATCCCGTTTCCACCAACGGAACCATCCAGGCAATCGCCGAGCTGCTGTTCACCGACTGGGTGCTGGCGTTCGAGGCGACGGCATTGTTATTGACCATCGCCGCGGCGGGGGCAATTGCTCTGGCCCACTACCGGAGGGGGCAAACATGATTGTCGCAGCCGGGTGGTACATGGCTCTGGCGGCCGCGCTTTTCCTGATCGGAGCCTTTGGCTTGCTGTTGCGTCGTAACGCCCTGGTGATGTTCATGTGCATCGAGCTCATGCTCAATGCCGTCAATCTGACCCTGATCTCGGCCGGTCGAGCACTTAATGATCTCAATGGCCAAGTGGCGGTCTTCTTCATCTTGGTGGTTGCGGCCGCGGAGGTCGTTGTCGGACTGGCGATCATCGTGGCCATCTTCCGGAGAAGGACTACCGCCTCTGTCGACGACCTATCCGAATTGAGGGGCTAGGTGTGAGCGAGGTCATCTGGCTCATAATTGCGCTGCCTCTCCTTGGTGCTGTGTTGCTTCATTTCTTTGGTCGTTTCATCAAAGAGCCCTGGAGCGGCTGGTTGGCGTCTGGGGCGATCGCCGCGTCGTTCCTGGTCGCATTGGTCGCCGCGATTCCGTTCTTCCGGGGAGGTGAGCACGGGTCCATTATGTTGCTCTGGGAGTGGATGCCCGCGATCGGCGCCAACCTCGAGATGCTCTGGGATCCCCTGGCGGCGTTCATGACGCTGATCGTCACCGGAGTAGGCGCCCTTATTCATGTGTTCGCCATCGGCTACATGCACGGTGACGAGCGATTCTCCCGTTTCTTCACCTACCTCAACCTGTTTGTGGCTTCGATGCTGACTCTCGTCCTCGCCGGTAACTACGCCATGCTTTTTCTCGGGTGGGAGCTGGTCGGTCTCTGCTCCTATCTGCTCATCGGCTTCTGGTTCGTCAGACCCTCGGCTGCATCTGCGGCCAAGAAGGCCTTCATTGTCAACCGGATAGGCGACTTCGGATTTCTCATCGCTCTGATGTTGATCTTTGCCGCATTTGGCACCCTCTCCTACGCCGGAGTGTTCGAACGGGCCGGAGCCGAGCTGAGCGCAGGCATGGCCACCGCCATCGCCCTGCTCCTTTTTGTTGGGGCGGCAGGCAAGTCCGCTCAGATACCACTCTACGTGTGGCTGCCTGATGCCATGGAAGGACCCACTCCGGTGTCGGCTCTCATCCATGCGGCCACGATGGTGACCGCCGGTATCTACCTCATTGCCCGATCCGCCGCCATCTTCGAGTTGTCACCGACCGCCCAGACGATCGTTGCCACCATCGGCGCCCTCACCGCACTTTGGGCAGCGACCATCGCCGTTTCTCAACGCGACATCAAAAAGGTATTGGCCTACTCGACCATCTCCCAGCTTGGCTACATGGTTCTCGCCGTGGGGACCACAGCGTACGTGGCCGGGTTGTTTCACCTGATGACTCAC
>JAZFTT010000027.1:0-10556 GCA_036446835.1 Acidimicrobiia bacterium | reverse complement strand
GCGCTAGACATCGTAGAGGACGTGCGCGCTACCGCTGTCGCAACGGCTGCTGTAGAGCACGATCTCGCCGGCGGTCTTCAGCTCCTAGCCGCTGTGCAAGACGAGGGAGTCAGCGTCCAGAAGTTCCAGCGTCAGATCATACAGCGTCTCCGGTCGTTGCTCCATGAGACGGACGCAGACGTACGCGACAGGGTCCTCACAGCCCTCCACGCCTTTGGCGACGCTCGTCTCATAGGAACGGAGTTTACGACGACTGCGCTAGAGGTCGCGCTTGCGACCTGTGTGCTGAGGCACAGCGAGGCAGAACGTCGCGTCTCGGTCGACGTACTAGAGCGGCCGACGCCCTCGCTGAAGGCGCCCAGGGCGCGCGTGGAGAAGGCCCAGCGCGTTCTTCAGAAGTACATAGCTGAGTGCAGCATTGACGACGCGTTCAGTATTGCACAGGAGGTGGGCCCTTGGCACGGGAGCGCAACACCAGAGTGGCAGCCCCGGCGACTATCAAGGCTCCCACGACGAGACCGAGTCTCGCCCAGAGCTCATCCACCGAGAATCGGCACTCCCATCGCGACGATGCCGGCGCCACCCCTTCGGGTGACCCACATGGCAACGATCGGCCCGGTTGACTCGATCAGGTACCCGTCGGCTGTTTCGAGGGCTATCTCAACGACGGAGTCCGCCGGCAGATCGACGGTGCGCACCAAAGACCCGGCACGAAGGGACCTGACCGACACAACGGCTTCGTCGATTCCAACACTGAGGATGACAACACTCGCCCGGCCCCCGACAATGGCGCCTGCCCCGGGAAGGAACCAGCGTGCGGCCTCAACGGCACTAGCCGTTGTGATGGCAAGACCGGATTCGGAGTTCATCCAGAGTGTCGGTACGACCGGACCGGTGGAGATGACCCGAACACCGGCTGCCTGCTCAGTGATAGCAGCCAGATCGAAGCTGTCCTGACCTCTGGGGCTGAGTGTTCCCTCTGCGTAGACCTCTTCCAGTCCCTCGGGTCCGTAGTAGTCGATCTGATACTGGACTTCGGTGTCGGATGGCGTAGCGATCAGCAAGCGCTTCAATCCTCCGCCCTCTGGAATAGGCAGAAACCAGTCTTGGGATCCTTCAACGGCTTTCCAGACGGCACTCTCATCTTCGATGCTCTGCCGGCCGACGGCCATCACACTCCCCTTGACAGTCTCCACGGCGATCGAAAGGGTCTCGCGACCCGGAATCAACTCGGTGAAATCGACCACGGTCGAGGATCTGGCGGGGACCACCACCGACTCGAACCGATCGTTGGACTCGATTCCGGCGTCCGACCGGACAACCAGCTCCACAACCGCCTGACCTGCGTATGGGTTCATCAAGTGAAGCTCGAACGCATGGCCACCGACAGTCGATGCCCCGGTTATGAAGGACTGCCTTGTCGGGACATCGGCGCAAGATTCGGCCGACATCGACTCCGCTCCCGTCACAATCACACCAGCAGCGGATGAGGAGATCGGCAGCTCGACCAGACCTCCGACTGTGCCTACCGCGGCTACGTCCACAACCGGGATGACCACAGAACCGGATGCTCCGGTCGGCTGCCCGATGCTCCCGGCCGACTCTCCGCTGGCGAACAAGGTAAGTCGCGTCGGGCCGTTGACAGTCGAAAGGATCACCACTTCGGTGGTTCGACCACTGCCCTCCTCGATGGCACACACGGCAACCGGAGGCTCCTCCACACCTGCGGCCGGGCCCGGCTCTGGGGCATCCGGCGCCGGGGTGAGCAACACTCCCACTGCCAGGGTGAGGCCGATCATCAAACTGACGTACTTCATCGTCTTCGCCTCGCGATGAAGAGAAGAACCATCGACACGAGTAGAAGAGCCGCGGCCGAGACGGCGAACACCATGTTTTGGGTCGTTCCCCGGAAGCCGGCCACACCGTCGACGGCGCTGACAGTTGCACGCCACTCATGGGGGCCGGGCTCAGGGCTCCACCCGTCGTCATGGTTCACCGCCAGAGAAACCCTTCCCGACCCCGGCTCACCAACAAAACCTGTCCCCGATCGAAGCCATACCGATTCGGTTCCCGAGTCCGCCAGCGGGGCCGAGACAGGGTTGGCGAAGACCCTCGAATCCGGTTCGAGGGGAGTGGGCACCAGATCGAGTTGGGCAACAAATCCCTCATCCAAGCGGAACGTCGGGCCGAGGAGGATCAGCCAGTCGATGGCAAACGGCGCAAGCAGTTTCCCGGGTCGCAATTCGCCACCGCTGCTGATTCTCTCGAGTGCGGTGTCGAGCTCGTGATCGCCGGGGAGTGGGGTCGGCAGCCAGACTTCGTCGCTGGTCATACCTTGGCCATCGACAAGGCGATACCAAAAGCCCGGCCCCGGTCTGGCTTCTCCGGGGATGTCCTCTCTCTGCGTCGAGGCAACGAGAATCCGGCCGGGTCCGGCGTCATCAGCCAGTGCGGATGCAAACTCGATCCGCTCGTTGAAGTCACCCCCCGGCAAGCCGAGACGCCCGTTTCCCAAGACTCCAATGGACAAGAAGAGAATGATGACCGATACAAGAGCGCCCATGAGCCGTCGCGGATTGGATGACACGACGTCGAGGCCGGTCGCCACGATAAGGGCAGTCCCGAAGGATGCCAGAACGAGAGCTGCTTCTTCGACCCCCGGGCCACCATATGACAGACCGACTGCCAGCAAACCGGAGAGTCCCAAGACGGCGCCCAGTGTTCCGAGTCGTCTTGTTTTCGAGTCAATGAACACCATCGGTGTAAAACCAACAGCAAGCAACACCGGCCACAGCTCGGCAACCGACAGACCGAGCCTTCGGTGCGAGTCCAGAACCCAACCGGTGTCGCCCAGGATGAATGGGACCGCGACGACCGCCCCGAGAAGACCGACGAGAGCGAGCCCGAAACTGGAATCCTTGCCTCCAGATAGCTTCCACACGATCACAGAGAGAAGCGGGACAATCGCGAGAAGCGGAGAGAAGGCTGCCAGGGGTATCCCGAGAAGGACAACCCATCCGATATGGCTGAGCCGCCCTCTGCCGACCTCATCGGGATGTACGAACACCGCCCGAACGGTCCAGGGCAGCGTTGCTGCCGCGGCGAGGGCCAACCAAGACCCCGATCCCGCGAGAATCGCTGTGCCGGGACCGGCGAGAAGCACCAATCCAGATAGATATCGGCCCGCGCCGCGATATCCGAGACGCCCCGCGAGACGTCCCATCCCCACGACGGCGAGGAACCCGAAGGCGATGGTCAGAAACGTGCGCGCGGCGCCCTCGGCGCCTAACCAGAGCCACGACCAGAGGCCGGTGACACCCACTGAGGGATGGACCAGCGTAGGAGAGCCCAGACCTGAATCATTCCAACCGGCAAACCAACGATCCAGAGACGTCGCTGCCTCTTCGAACGGGAAGCTGGCGCCGACATTCGGAACACCGATGAATATCAAGGATCGCATGGCGAAGGCCAGAACGATCACA
This sequence comes from Acidimicrobiia bacterium, assembly GCA_036446835.1. Lineage (GTDB taxonomy): Bacteria > Actinomycetota > Acidimicrobiia > Spongiisociales > ZC4RG35 > SZUA-217. The sequence goes on along the minus strand of JAZFTT010000027.1, from coordinate 7,074 downwards.
GCTATCGCAGCGCCCCATATTCCCGATGAGCCCCGGACGCGCCTGGTCCCGCGGGCAATAGCCTGATCCTCATCGAACATGGAGAGAATCCGCACAGCCAACTCCGAGCCGACGGCTCGCAGCCGGACCGATCCGCGGGCCTGAAACCGGAACAGCTCCTCATCACCCAGCAGGCGAACCGGCCTGAACCGTCGCCGAAGACCGATCGTGGATGGAAGGTGATAGGCATTCCACCCCCACGAGAAGACATAACGGGCCGCCGGCCGCCATCGGAGGAGAAGCAGGCTCAATAGTGAGTCGAGAACCGAGACAATGAAATCATACGGGATCAACCACAGAAGTGTCAGCGGGCTGTACGACGTGACCATTGCCCGCAGACGGCCCGCCTGCTCCCGCCATCCGTGGCCATGTTCGTTGCACCGCCCCTGGTGATAGACCTCCGAAGACGGGACACTGATCACCCTCCCCCCGGCCAGACGCGCTCGCTGCGAGAAATCGAGACCGGCCGCTATCGGAGGAAGAAACTCGTCAAGACCTCTCAGACCCTGAGCGAGATCACGACGAACCAACATCGACGCCGACCTGACAAACGCGACCTCGCGAACAACGTCGTATTGCTGAAGATCGATTTCCCCTTCGTCAAGCCCGCTGTGGGGCTCACCGAACACATCCGTTGAGCTCCCAACGGCTTCGAGTTCCTCGCCGGTACCGGCAACAAGGAGCTTGGAGCCGCCCAGAGCCGCATCGGCAAGCTCGACCTCGGTGACCAATGCCCCCAGGGCATCGGGACGTGGACGAGCATCGGAATGAAGTATCCACAGAAAATCGATGTCGTCACCCGCGGCCTTGATCGCCTCCTCCAGGGAATCTGCAGTCGTCACCCCATCAGGGATCTCGCCAGATTCACCACCCACAACCACAACATCGGCGATCGGGGCATAAACTTGTCGGCCAACCACGGCAAGAGCCGCTGCAAGGTCGGCTCCGTCGACAGTCGTCATGAGAACCTTGACCACCGGCGAAGCGGAAAGGACTTCGGTCGACTGTGTTTCCGCGGCTCGCGGAGTAGGTGCATCGGTCATGCGGGGTGCCATTGTGGTCTGAGGATGACGCTGAGCAAGATCTGGGAGTTGGAATGAAGGTCGTGGAGCTATCAGGAGGAGTGGGTGGCGCCCGTATGGCAAGAGGCCTGGCTGCAGTGCCCGACGTCGATCTGACCGTTGTCATCAATGTCGGCGACGATGAGGACATACATGGGCTACACGTGTCGGCGGACCTGGACACGGTTATCTACACGCTTGCCGGCGTCGAAGGCCCCGACGGCTGGGGTCGTTCCGCCGACACGTTTGTGCTCAACGACGAACTGGCGCGATTTGGGGTAGACAACCGTTTTCGGCTTGGCGATCTCGACCTTGCGCTGAACCTGTTCCGTACTCAAGCCCTCGCCGCGGGCAAGCTCCTATCCGCCATCACCGCTGAGATCGCTGCCAGCTTCGACATTCGGGTCGACGTTGTGCCGGCCACCAACGACAACCTGCGGACCGAGTTGAGGATCGAGGGAGACGAATGGCTCAGCTTCCAGGAATACTTCGTGCTCCGCGGCAATCGCGACGAGGTCAAAGAGTTGCGATACCCGGGTTCGGAAGTCGCTCAGCCTGCGCCAGGGGTTCTGAAGGCCATCGGATCCGCCGACGTCGTCGTCATAGCTCCGTCCAACCCGCCGCTATCGATATGGCCGATCCTGGCCATCAACGAGATCCGCCGGGCGATCAGAAGCCACCAGCGGGTGGTGGCAGTCAGCCCTCTCTTTGGAGGCAAGGCCCTCAAGGGACCAGCCGACCGTGTGATGGCATCGCTGGGACTGCCTGCCGGCAACGCCGGGGTCCTAGAGGCATACGCTGGACTGATCGACATGCTCGTGGTCGATACCCAAGATGCCGGCGACGCAAGACAGTTGGGCAGCGTTGAGATAATGGTCACCGACACCCGGATGGCGACAGCCACCAGGGCGCGGGAGCTCGCCGAGGAGATACTTGCCGTATGACACTGGAGATACACCCGCTGGCAGGCATCGGAGTGGTTTCGCCCGGCGACGACGTCGCCACAGTGCTGATCGGCGCCCTGGAGCCGCTGGAGCCGGTCTCCGGTGACGTGATCGTGGTGACCCACAAGATCGTCTCCAAGGCGGAGGGTGCCGTGCGTGAGATCATCGGTGATCCCGAAGAGTTCAAGAAGCTCCTCGTCGAGGAACAGGCGAGCTCGATCGTGCGACGCCGGGGGGACCTGATCATCGCCGAGACAAAACACGGCTTTGTCTGCGCCAACGCCGGCATTGATCGCTCCAATGCGGCACCCGGCACGATGATTCTTCTGCCTGAGGATCCGGATCGGTCGGCGCATCGAATTCGAGCAAAGCTCGAGCGACACTTCGGAGTCGAACTTGGTGTGATCATCTCGGATACCTTCGGAAGACCGTGGAGGAAGGGGCTCACCGATGTGGCGATCGGGATCTCGGGGCTCATCGCCGTGCTCGATCTCAAGGGGACAAAAGACTGGTCTGGCCGTGAACTCGACGTGACGGAGGTTGCCGTGGCCGATGAGCTCGCTGCTGCCTCCGACCTCGTCATGGGAAAAGCAGACGGGATTCCTGCCGCTCTGGTCAGGGGCTACGAGGGTCCACGTGGTGAGGGGCGAGCCGCCGATCTGGTGCGGCCGGTGGACGAGGACCTGTTCAGATAGGAGCTACTGGTGCAACCTCTAGTCAAGCACCAGGTCGTCCCAGACCCCAGTAGTCGAGCCCGGCGGCCCTGACGACCGTTGGGTCGAGGAGGTTTCGGGAGTCCACCACGCGATAACCCTTCATCACTTGGGCGACCTCGGTCATGTCGATGGTGAGAAAAACCGGCCATTCAGTGGCGATGAACAAGACGTCGGCGTCTCTGGCCGCCTCGATCGGATCGGCCGCCATCGTCACCTGATCGGTGGTCGCCTCGGGGTCGTACGCAACCACGTCGGCGCCTTCCTCTTTGAGCAACTCGGCGATGCGGAGCGCCGGAGACTCCCGGACATCGTCGGTGCCGGCCTTGAACGCAACGCCCCACATGGCCACCCGACGGCCCTGAAGCCCGCCACCGGCCGCCTGCCTCACCTTTTCTGCGACACGGCGACGCTGCTGATGATCCGCCTCGATCACCGCCCGAAGCAACTCGAAGTCGTACCCGGCATCTTCGGCGACACCGATGAGTGCTGCGGTGTCCTTGGGGAAGCACGACCCTCCATAACCAGGGCCGGGCTTGAGAAAATGGGGACCGATGCGATGGTCCATCCCCATGCCCGATATCACGTCGAGCACATCTGCACCCACTGCCTCACATACGTTCGCCAGGGTGTTGACAAATGTGAGCCGGGCGGCGAGATAGGAGTTGGACGCGTATTTGATCATCTCGGCCGAGGTCGGGTCGGTGCGCACCACATTGGCGTCGAGACTCGCATACAAACCGGCCACGGCTTCTGCGTCTTCATCGTCATAAGCGCCCACCACGATCCGGTCGGGCTCCATGAAGTCCGCCACAGCCTTGCCCTCTCGAAGGAACTCGGGGTGAGAAACAATTCGCGCCGGGCTACCGAGGTCGGCAAGACGTTTCCGCAGACCGGCAACCGTCCCGGGAGGAACGGTGGACTTGACCACAAGAATGGCGTTGTCAGCAACTTCGTTGGCAAGCTCATCAACAACCGCGTGAACCAAAGCGAGGTCGGCCCGACCGTCGTGAGCCTGGGGAGTTGGCAGACAAAGAAAGATGAAGTCGGCACCCTCAGCGGCCTCGATGTTCGAGGTGTGATAGCTGATCAGGCCTTGTTCGGAGCCGCGAGACAGAAGATCCGGCAATCCGTGCTCGAAAATGGGGACATCACCCGAATCGAGTCTTGCCACGCGATCGGGATCGACCTCACCGAGTCGAACTCTGTGCCCGAGGCCGGCCAGACCGCCTCCGGTGACGAGACCGACGTACCCCGCGCCAATGATTGCTACTTGCATCAGGTCCTCATGCTATGTCGAACGGTGGTGGCCTGCGATGGGTCGTCAGGGAACATCGGCTCCCACGATGACGACCGCGTCGTACCCGTTATCGACTGTTCCCACCTGAACTACACCAAAACCGAGGGCATCGACGATGGTCTCGCCGTTGCGACTCCCGCTGGGGACCACAACGATCGTTTGGGCGTAGTCGGCTGTGTCGGCGTCACCGACCGACTCGACCAGGAAGCCCTTCGACTCGAGGGTACGAGACATGTCACCTGCCGACCCACTGACACCATTGCCATTGAGCACCTGAAGTTTGAGAGGCTGGGAGGAGAAGGCGATGCCTGCCCGGAAGTTAGTGAGTACCGCGCCGGCCTCAGGCTCTTGTGCGATGAGGACGGATCGCCCACCGATGCTCGTGCCATGTGTCGGCAGGGTCGTGGCCTCTATCGAACCGGCAAGGATCCCCCTGAAAGCCCAGGCAAGGCTGGCCACCGAGGAAGAGGCCAGAGTGGAGTCAATGGTCATGTGTCTTGCGAGGGCCGCAGCGATATCACCTGCATCGGTGATCGATCCAGGTCTTCTCAGCTTGGTGACGATGGCGCGAACCACCTCCTGTTGACGCTCGGTGCGCCCGATGTCGTTGGCGTTGACGCTGGCCCAATTCCCGTTCTGAAGCTCCTGGTATTTTCTCGACCGCGCATAAGCAAGAGCCGTGGCCCCGTCGAGTGTTTGTGTGCCTGCCTCGACGTCGAGCCCTGACTTGAGATCCCGGGCCCGGTAGGGGAACCAGAGCTCGATCCCACCAAGCTCGTCGATGAGGGATTCGAATCCGACAAAGTCGATCTCGACGTAGTGGTTCACCTCGACTCCAAGACTGTCCCGAATGGTCTCGACCATCAGCGAAGGCCCACCGAACGCGTAAGCGGAGTTGATCCGGTTCTGGCCATGCCCGGCGATGTCCACATACAGGTCACGGGGGATGCTGAGGATCTGGGCTGCGGAGGTGTCAGAGTCGAATCGCACCAGCATGATGACATCCCCTCGAGCTCCGCCGGCAGGCCCAAAGTTTGTGAGATCGTCGAGACCGGCCCGCGAGTCGGAGCCGATCACCAGGAATGTCAGATCGTCGCCGCTCGCTTCGTCGAGGACCCCGGCGACCTCGCTGTTCGTGTCGGCTGTGGCCAGCAGCCCCTGGCCGGTGTTGATGGCCCACATAGCTGCGAGCGCCACGAAATTGGCCACCACCAGCAAGGAAATGATTGTGACCTTTAGCCACTTGGGTAGCCGACGCCGTGAAGAGGTTTGGGACGAGTTGGGCATCGTTGGTTTAGACGTTGAGAGGGTAACTGAGGTTCCATCGCTACCCGTTGCCATAGATCGACTGAAGAGCAGTTATCGTCCTGGCTGACATTAGTGTCCCGAGTCGCAAATCATGCACAGAACCTCGCCTGCCCTCAACGCCCCTGACGGCGTCCTCCGCCTCGACGCAGCTACGGCTGCGCCTTCGTTGTGCGTCCTTGTCAGGAACGCCGATGCCTGGGCGAGATCAGCACGGACCTACGACTCAGGACACCAGGAGGTCTGACACTTTGGCCGTTCTCTCCCATGAGGGGACCTACCCGATTCTCTACGGATCATGGCCGATCCCGGTTGGCACCCAGCACCACGATGGGTATATCGCCCGGCCCGATGAGGCCGGCAAATTCCCTGTGGTGCTTGTCGTGGCTGACCTCAACGGTCTGGGCAGTTTCGAGAAGGACATCTGTCGCCGTCTGGCTCGCTCGGGCATTGCCGCCCTCAGTCTCGACATGTATCGATCCCAAACAGATCCGCTGACGGCTTACAACGCACTCACCGATAGTCGGGCCGCGGCCGATCTGGAGGAGATCCACGAGTTCATCGACTCCGATGACGTCGAATGGAACGTGAGCAGCAATGTTGGCATTCTCGGTACGGACGTGGGTGGCCGGTTCGCATTGATCAAGGCGGCCACCAGAGATTGGGTGAGATCGGTGGCCGTGGTCAGCACGCCCCTCACTGGCGACGAGGGGCGAGAGTTCCAGGTTGCCGACTATCTAGACCACTTGCCGGTGCCGGTGCTCGGCCTCTACGGAACAGACGACGAGTTGATCGACACAAGTTCGGTCGACGAAGCGCAACGCCGCAACGAACATGGCCAGTGGCTCCTCTACCAAGGTGCGGGCCATGGCTTTCTCGATGTCGACGCCCCCGACTTCGACCAGGCCGCGGCCGACGACGGTTTCGCCAGAATCGTCGCCTTCTTCCAGGCGACATTGGAACCGGCGGTCGTCGAAGACCTGGGATGAGTCACCGCCTCCGGGGTGCCGGGGTTCAGGAAACCCTCACGTGTCTGACCCCACCCGAGAAGATGGTCTCCCGACCCGTATCTGTCTCGACGACCAGACCGCCGTCATCTCCAACCGCGACGGCACGGCCAGAACCGTCAGGATCCCATGTGATGTCCATTCCGATCGTGACACACAGACTGCGGTACTCATCGATGGGCCAGCCATCGGAGTCCACCAGCCGCATGAGCTCGGCGCCCCAAAGGCCTCCTACTTCGGCATAGCGGTCCTCTCCCGGATCCTCGCCCAACAGACCGGCCATCCCTTCCGGAGGGTCGGGCCACCACAAATTCAGCCCAAGACCGACCACTACGACGTCGGCGCTGCGCTCGACAAGGATCCCCCCGACCTTGAGCTCTCCCAACACGACATCGTTGGGCCACTTCAGCATTGCGGCCTCGGCAATCCGGGCCGCGGCGACACCCGCCATGAGCGAAAAGGGCCGGGTGTCATCACCGTCACAAGCGAATGCGAGCGATGCGGCAACCGCGCGGTCGGCCGCGATCCACTCGCTACCCTCCCTTCCCCGGCCTTTGGTCTGGCTCGGGGTCATGATCAGAACGGGAAGCTCCCCTAGGTTCTCGCGAGCGACATCCTGAGTGGAAGGAACACTCTCAATGCGCTGTTGGAAATATGGTGTAGCCATCTCGTCCTCGGGCGAGTCTGAAACTGTGAGGATACGGA
>JAZFTT010000026.1:0-9032 GCA_036446835.1 Acidimicrobiia bacterium | reverse complement strand
AGCGGCGGAGCGGACCACCACGTTGCAGGGGAGCAGAACACCGATCGAGGGCACCCGACTCACCGCCGTGTTTGCGAACCCGGGGTTGCACGCTCCCAGGATCAGGTATGGATCGTGTTCGATACCCAGCTTGTCCTTGATAGTGGCGGCCAGGTCGATCTCGCTGACAATCCCGAATCCGTGATCGGCAAGGGCAACCTTGGTCTTGGTGACCGCAGAATCGAAGCTCTCATGCAGGGTCACGCTGAAGTGGTAGGGGGTCAAAATTCGCTCCTGGTTGGTGGACTGGCCTGACCGTAGGAAATTCCGGGTCCTACCCGATAGAGACCTACTACCCATCACAAACGGGCCAAAGGACGGAGACAGCCGGCGATTTGCCCAACACGTTGACCGCCGATCACCAGGTGGGGACGTAGGAAGTCAGCGTCTTCATGTAGCTGGTCCTCTCAAACACGCCAGGGTCCGGTACCGACGAGTAGCTGAGACTCCCACGCGCCTGGTCGACCGAGTCGTAGCCCCGTTCCGAAAGCCAGGACTCCATCCCGTCGCGGACCTCGGTGAGGCGAGATGGGCCATTCTCGAGAAGGGCCGAAGCCATCATGGTCACAGTCGCCCCCGCCAGGAGAGCCTTGATTGCGTCGGAGGCCTCGTGGACACCGGATGTGGCGGCCATGTCGCATCCGACCCTGCCGTACAGGATGGCCAGCCAGCGGAGAACAAGCCGCAGCTCGATCGGATCGGACAGGACCAGGTTGGGAGTGACGCCGAGCGTCTCCAGGTCGATGTCAGGCTGGTAGAAACGATTGAATATGACCAGCGCATCCGCTCCGGCATCTGCGAGTCGGCACGCCATGTCACCCATTGACGAGAAGTAGGGGCCAATCTTGACCGCCAGTGGGAGATCGACCGACTTCTTGATCGTCTCCACGAGCTCAACGTAGGACCGCTCCACGTCTTCGGACGTGAGCCGGAGGTCCGCGGCGATTCTGTAGATATTGAGCTCGAGGGCGTCGATGCCCTGATCAGAGAGGATCTGCGCGTAGAGAGTCCAACCACCACTGGAAACACCATTGAGACTGGCAATGACCGGGACACTCACCTCCGCCTTGGCCCTCCTGATGAGATCCAGATAATCCTCGGGCCCGGTGTTGTAATCATCCAGTTGGGGGAAGAACCCACCGGCCGATTCTCCGAAGCCGTCGGCACCCAGTTCGATCGAGAAGTGGACGGCCATTGCGTCATGCTCGATCTGCTCTTCAAACAGACTGGGCAAGACAACAGCCGGTGCTCCCGCCTCGACTAGAGCGTGGATGTGGTCGATGTCGCCGGTCAGTGGTGAAGCGGATGGCACCACCGGATGGGCGAGTTCGAGCCCGAGATAATTGGTCGAGAGATCTACGCTCATTCCTCTACCTCCGCGTATTCAGCCGTCCTGTGTATTTGCACCATTTGCTCGTATAGATGCCATCGATTGTCGATGTCGTGCTGGGCCTCTATCAGGAGACGCTCGGCGCCTTCCGGGTCTGCTCTACCGAGCACCGCGAATCTTCCTTCCTTGGAAGCAAAATCCTTGAATGGGATCTTGGGTTTGCGGCTGTCCAGACGCAGCCCCGGTTCTCCGGCGTCCTCCCGGGCCGGGTCGTAGCGATACAGCGGCCAGTAGCCGGTATCGGTAGCGAGCTTCTGGTGGCTCAACTGTTTGGTCATGTCGATGCCGTGGGCGATGCAGGGGCTGTAGGCGATGACCAGCGAGACGCCGCGGTGAGACTCCGCCTCGGCGAGAGTCTTGACGGTCTGTGTGAGGTTGGCTCCCATGGCGATCTGGGCCACATAAACGTTCCCGTACGACATGGCGATTTGACCTAGGTCCTTCTTTGCGGTCTCTTTGCCGCCTGATGCGAATTTGGCGATGGCGGCGCGAGGCGTCGCCTTGGAAGCCTGGCCTCCTGTATTGGAGTAGACCTCGGTGTCGAGCACCAGGATGTTGATGTCTCGACCCGAGGCGAGCACGTGGTCGAGGCCGCCGAACCCTATGTCATAGGCCCAGCCATCGCCACCAACGATCCAGATACTGGTTTCGATCAGGGAGTCGGCCACACCTTCCAGCCGTCTCGGAAGGGGGCCTTCCATGTTCCCGAGGCGTTTCTTCAACTCGGTGACCTGAGTCCGCTGCCGGTTCACGAGGGCGTCGATGTCGCTCCGATCGAGGTTCTCAACCGTCTCGAGAATGTCGACCGCCAGTTGACCGAGGTCTGGCGCCAATGCGGTCACCAACAGGATGGCGTCCGAGCGCTGAGCTTGGAGGGCAAGTCTCATTCCGAGCCCGAACTCGGCGTTGTCCTCGAACAGGCTGTTCGACCAGGCCGGCCCCCTGCCGTCGCCGTTCGCAGTCCAGGGGGTGGTTGGAAGGTTGCCGCCATAGATCGAAGAGCATCCTGTGGCGTTGGCCACGATCATCCGATCACCCATCATCTGTGTGATCAACTTGAGATAGGGAGTTTCTCCGCACCCCGCACATGCTCCCGAGAACTCGAAGAGCGGTTCCATTAGCTGTGATCCTTTCACCGAGAAAGCATTGACTTGGGACCGGTCCATCTCCGGGATTTCCAGGAAGTACTCGAAGTTGCGACGCTCCCGTTCGAGGTGATCATCGATGGGTGCCATGTTGATGGCCTTGTGCTTGACGATCTCTTTTGACTTGGCGGGGCAGATCTCCACGCAGATGCGACAGCCTGTGCAGTCGTCAGGAGCTACCTGGATCACTATCCGCTTTCCCCGAAGGTCCTGGCCTGTCGATTCCTTCCAGAGGAATCCCTCCGGCACCGGGATATCGGGGTCGAAGGCCTTGAAACGGATTGCCGCGTGGGGACAGACCAGGGCACAGCGCCCGCAATCGATGCAGATGTCCGGATCCCAGATCGGGATCTCGTCGGCGATGGAGCGCTTTTCCCACATGGCCGTGCCGGTTGGGAACGCGCCATCAACAGGGAGTGCCGACACAGGCAGCAGGTCGCCTTTGCCTGCCAGCATCATGGCGGTGACTCGCTTGACGAACTCGGGAGCGACCTCCGGAACCGGTTCAGCGATCCTCAGGGGACCCACGGCATCGCCGATGTCGACTTTGAACAGACCGTCGATCGCCCGGTCGACCGCCTCCTCGTTTCTCCGGACCACGACCTCGCCCCGGTTGCCGTAGCTGTCCCGGATATGGCGTTTGATGCCGACAATCGACTCGTCGGCGGGGAGAAAATCGGTGAGGTGGAAAAAGCAGGTCTGAAGTACTGTGTTCACCCTCCCGCCAAGACCCGTTTCCCGGGCGATCGCTGCGGCGTCGATGGCCCAAACCTGAAGACCCTTGTCCACTATTTGTCGCTGGGTCTCGATCGGCATCCGATCCCAGATGTCCTCCGCCGGGTAGGGGCTATTGAGAAGGATCGTCGCTCCGAGCCGGGCGACTTCCAGGACGTCGATGGACTCCAAGAAGTCGAACTGGTGGACGGCCACGAAGTCCGCCTGCCGGATCAGATAGGTCGACTCGATTGGGTATGGGGAGATGCGCAGGTGAGAGATCGTCCTCGAACCGGCCTTCTTGGAGTCGTAGACGAAGTACCCCTGTGCCGACAGGTCGGTGGACTCCCCGATGATCTTTACCGAGTTCTTGTTGGCGCCGACGGTCCCGTCGGAGCCCAGTCCGAAAAAGACAGCCCGGGTGACCTCGTCGGGCTCCACCCACCAGTCCTCGTCCCAGTCAACCGAGTTGTTGGTGACGTCATCGACGATTCCGACCGTGAAGTGCCGGCGAGGTGTGTCCCGGGCGACCTCATTGAATGCGCCGGCGACCATCGAGGGAGTGAATTCCTTTGAGGAGAGCCCGTAGCGACCGCCATACACCTCGATCTGGCGGCCCTCCTCTGCGAGTGCCACGACGACATCGAGGTAGAGCGGATCGCCAACGGCTCCGGGCTCCTTGGTGCGATCCATCACGATGACGCGTTGAGTCGTCTCCGGGAGAAGGTTCGCAAAGACAGATGCGCTGAACGGCCGGTACAGCTTCACCACGAGAACGCCGACCTTGTGGCCCTCTCCGATCAATCTGGTCACCGTCTCGCCCGCAGCACCTGCTCCTGAGCCCATGATGACCATCACAGTCTCGGCGTCGGGAGCGCCGTTGTACTCGAAGAGACCATGCTGACGACCGGTAAAAGCTGCGACCCGGTCCATGGCATCTGCCACGATCAGGGGAACGGCGTCGTAATACGGATTTGCCGCCTCCCGAGCCTGGAAGAAGACGTCGGGGTTCTGAGCGGATCCCCGGAGCATCGGATTGTTCGGGTTCAACGCCCGGATGCGGTGTCCGGCAATCAAGTCCTCGTCGATGAGATCACGCAGCGTGTCCTCGCCAATCAGCTCGATTTTGGCGACCTCGTGTGAGGTTCTGAACCCGTCGAAGAAGTGGAGGAAGGGGATCCTTGACTCGAGCGTGGCGAGGTGGGCGACAACGGCCATGTCCTGCGCTTCCTGGACCGATGCCGACGAGAGAATGGCGAACCCGGTCTGACGGGCGGCCATCACATCCGAGTGGTCGCCGAAGATGGACAACGCGTGGGTGGCAACGGTCCGGGCTGCCACGTGAATCACGGTCGGAGTCAGTTCTCCGGCGATCTTGTACATGTTGGGGAGCATCAGGAGCAAACCCTGAGATGCGGTGAAGGTGGTGCTGAGTGCGCCGACCGTCAGGGCTCCGTGGATCGCCCCAGCCGCCCCGGCTTCGCTCTGCATCTCGATGACGTCGGGCACCACACCCCACAGGTTCGGTTGGCCCTGATGGGACCAGGCATCGGCAAGCTCCCCCATCGGAGAGGCGGGTGTTATCGGGTAGATGGCGATCACTTCGCTGAGAAGATGAGCTATTCGGGCGACAGCCTCATTCCCGTCAACCATCGTGTACGAAGACTTCGCAATAGGAGTCATGTTCTCAACTTAAGAAGCAGACCTTCTCGCCCACAGGGACCAAAGACCCCTCTCCGAGTGTCTTTTCGCAGATGGCTGGGGCCGTGAATTTCCGAGAGCCAGGGCGCCTGACGGGTGATCCGGTCATCAGGGTGACTTCGTCCACCCGAATCGTGACCAATGCCTCTACCACCTGTGGAGTGGCTGATCGAAGCTTGGGTCATGACACAGAAAGAAGCCGAGTGGAAGCTCGAACTCGAAGAGTCTGCGCAGGGAACAGACCTGTTCGAGGCTCCTGGCGCCGAGGTCCAGGCCGAAGAAGCCAGAGAGGATGCTGTGGAATCGATTGCTGATCCGCTTGGCGCCGGAAACTCCACGCCCCGCGTCGAGACAGTAGGAGCTAGGAGACACTCCCTCGCCAAGACCATGACCGACCTGGAATCGGCTGTCGCTTCTCCGGCGAGCGCGGCGGGATGGTTGGAGGAAGTTTCGGATGCCATCGACGAGTTGGAGGAAGCCCTGGAGGAGCACATCTCCGCCGCGGAGGGCAAGAGCGGGATGCTTGCGGAGATCCTGGACCAGGCGCCGCGTCTCGCAATGGAGCTCGGGCTCATCGAGGAGCAGCATGCAGGCCTGGAGGAATCATTGGCGCAAGCCCAGTTGACTCTCAGGGGAGCGATGGAGATCGGTTGTTCCGATCCGGAGCCGAGCCGAAGCAGGGTGATGACCCTTCTCGCCCATCTCTCCCTTCATCGCCAGCGCGGTGCCGACCTCGTTTATGAGGCATACAACGTGGATATCGCCTCAGTCGACTAGAACATGATCGATGGCAATAGGTGTTCTGACGGCTGGAGGTGATTGCCCCGGGCTGAACGCGGCGATTCGGGCAGTGGTCACGCGGGCGACAGCAGAGGGTTTTGAGGTAGTCGGTGTAGAGGAAGGGTGGAATGGGCTTTTGGAGGGGCGCACCCGACCACTGGGCCGGGATGACGTTCGAGGACTTCTGCGGAAAGGGGGAACCATTCTCGGCACCTCCCGTATCGATCCCTATATTCACGGCGAGGGTCTGGCGTCTATATCAGGCACACTCGATAGTGCCGGGATCGATTCGCTGGTTGTCATTGGTGGAGATGGCTCCCTTCGCACGGCCGCACGTCTCAGCGAGGATGGTCTCGAGGTGGTCGGCATACCGAAGACCATCGACAACGACATCGCCGGGACCGATGTCAGCATCGGGTTTCACACCGCGGTCCAGATAGTTGTCGATGCCATCGACCGGCTCACTACTACGGCGGAGTCGCACAACAGAGTGATGGTTGTCGAGGTAATGGGCCGGACCGCGGGCTGGATCGCCGCAGCAGCCGGACTCGCCGGTGGCGCAGAGGCAATCCTGGTCCCGGAGGTGGCGATCGACTATCAGGATTTGGCCGGCCGCATCGTTGCCCGTCACGACCGTGGCCACCACTACTCGTTGATCGTTGTCGCCGAGGGCGTCCCGGGTCCGCCCGGAGAGGTTTGTTCAACCGGAGTAGACGCTTATGGATTCACCCGGCTTGGTGGTGTGGGTTCGGCAGTTTCCGCCAGACTCGAAGAGCTGACCGGGTTTGAATCTCGGGTGACCACCCTTGGATACCTCCAGCGTGGGGGCTCGCCCAATTCATACGACAGGATCCTGGGCACCCGGTTTGGGGTGAAAGCCGCCGAGTTGGCCTTTGGCGGAAGGGGCGGGTTGATGGTCGCGTTGAAGGGAGATGAGGTAGTCCCTGTCGATCTGGGGCAAGCCTGTCGCGAGGTTCGCCGGCTCGACCCCTCCCGTCTGGAGGACGCGGAATGGTTTTTTGCCTGAAGTGTGCGGCTTGGGCTAGTTCGTGAAACGTATTGCGGCGTTTATCGTCCACCGGTCGAAGCTGGTGCTCGTCATGACCGGAATCGTCACGCTAACAGCGTTTCTCATGCTCTTTCGGCTCGACTTCAACGCCGACGTTGCCTCGTTCATTCTCGAGGGAACGCCCACGGGGGCCGAGTTTGTCGCCTTTCAGGACAAGTACGACACGGCCGACCCGATCAATGCAATGGTCTCTCTTCCCGAAGGGGAGACCTTCGCTGGCAAGGAGAGCCTTGCCCTGCTTCTCCAACTGCGGGACGGCCTCTCCGAGGTCGAAGGAGTTGAATCGGTTGTCTCCATCATCCCGACCACCAACCCGATCACGAATCAACCGATCACCGAATCTGATCTCGCAGCTATCCCCGACGCCGTGGTCGAGTCGATCCTTTCCACCAACCCGGTGTCATCGCTCCTGCTGTCGGAGAACGGGCGCCACACCCTTCTCCTGGTCAACCCCGGGGAGGACGCCACTGCCACTGCCCGTCTGGTGACCGATGTCGAGGTCGAAGGGCTGGACGTCGTGTACTCGGGGAACCCGGTCATCTTCGCCTCGGTCATCGACTTGTTGTCTCTGTTTCTTCTGCTCATTCCGCCTCTCGTGTTGGTCCTTCTGGTCGGCACCTTCTACACGACCATCGGAGACAGGAGGCTGAGTGTTCTCGCCATCGTTCCCGCGGCCCTCGGGTCTCTCTGGACCTTCGGTCTCATTTTCGGACTCGGATTCAAAGCGGACATCGTGACGGTGATAGTGCCGATCTTCGTGATCGTGATGGGCTCCGCAGACGGTCTGCATTTCGTAACTCACTTCCAGGAAGCCGACAGCCCGGACCCGGTGGCACGAGTCTCATCGGCCCTCTCGCATGTGGGCATCCCGATGATCCTCACCACGATCAGCACCGCCGCGGGCTTCCTGTCTCTCTTGTTCACGGGAGTCGGTCCGATTCAACAACTCGGTGTGTTCGCAGCAGTTGGCATCGTCTTTGCCGGCGCGATCTCATTCTTCTCACTGCCCGCAGCAATCACTCACTTTGACATAGGGTTGAGCGACCGAAGGGCTCTGCTCGGTCCCGGAGTCATAGCCGGGCTGAAGACTCTCGTCCGCACCAGGGTTCCGGCGGTCGTGATCACGGTCGTGATCGTCGTATTCGCGGCTCTGTCGTTGCCCCAGCTCGACGTCAACCCTGACCAGCTCTTCTTCTTCAAGGCGAATGATCCGGTCAGGGTCGCGTTCGAACGAACATCCGAGGTCTTCGGGGGTGCGACACCGATGGCAGGTGAGTTCGCCTTCGAACCGACCGGCCCGGCGAGCCAGTTGGCGGCAATCACTGTTGTCTCGGACGAGATGGAGAGTCTCCCTGGAGTGCGCGAGGTTTTCTCGGTGGTTGACCTGGCTTCGTCGATGACGGAGGAGCAGATCGAGGCAGTGCTTTCAGGCGAGGTTGAACTGCCTCTTGGCAAGATGGTGAGCGACGACGGGCTTCGTTTCACTCTGCTTCCCGGAGAGTTCTCCGGGGACGATCTCAGAGGGTGGGTCGAGTTCGCCGACGCGGAGCCACTGGTCAAGACCCTCATCGGGATGCCCCTTGTATGGGACGAGATCGCTCGATCGGTTCTCAACGCACAGATGGTGTCTCTGGCCGTTGCTTTCGTTCTAGTGGCGGCCCTTCTCGCGATTGCTTATCGGCGGATTCGCGAAACGGTCGCCTCGCTCGTGCCAATCGCCATGACCATAGTAACGCTGCTCGGTTTCATTGCCGTGTCCGGCATCCAGCTGAACCTGCTGACGGCTGTTGCGTCCAGCATCGTGTTGGGTGTGGGAATCGACTACGCCATCCACTTTGTCGCCGCGGTTGACATCGCCAGAAAAGAGGGCCCCGGCTACGTGTACAGAGCGATCGACCGCGCGGGTCGTCCCATCGTGGCCAACGCGGCGGGTATCGCCGTCGCCCTCACCGCTCTCTGGCTTTCTCCGCTGGCCATCCATGCCCAGGTGTCGGCAATCATGTGGGTAGGCATGGTCACCGCAGGCTTGACAGCCCTCGTTGTCCTGCCTGCCCTGCTTCCCCGGGAAGGCATCGAAGACTCGGAGTAGTCGCTAGCCGTGATCAGTCCCCTGACTCCCGAAACACCGCTGTGAAGGTTCGGATGAGGATCTTCACGTCGAGTGGCACCGACCTGGTCTTGACGTACACCTCGT
>JAZFTT010000025.1:0-3991 GCA_036446835.1 Acidimicrobiia bacterium | reverse complement strand
CTCTTCGGCGAGCAGGTGATCCTTTGCGGAGGTGTCTCCGAGTTGATCAAAGCCTCGTTCGAGACTCTCGTCGAGGCGGGTTATCAGCCAGAGTCTGCGTATTTCGAGACCCTCCACGAGTTGAAACTGATCGTCGACCTGTTGTACGAAGGCGGTCTTTCCTGGATGCGTTACTCGATTTCCGACACCGCCGAATACGGCGATTACACCCGTGGCAACCGGATAGTCACCGATGAGACCAAAAAGGCGATGAAGGAAGTGCTCGACGAAATCCAATCGGGTGCGTTCGCCAACGAATGGCTGGCCCAGGCCCGGGAGGGAACTCCGGTCCTCCATGAGCAACGAGCGGCCAACCGGGCTCACCAGATTGAAGAGGTCGGAAACGAGCTTCGAAAGCTGATGCCGTTCCTCGACCCCAAAACCGCGCCCTGAGACACAAGCGTGTGCAGGTATGTGGATGGGAGCCACGTACCTGCACACGCTTGACGCCAAGGCTGTCAGACCTTGACACACGCGTCACCGCCAGTACATACTGTTCTTCCGCATCATGTACAACAGCCAATATCCCGTAACCGATCTTCTTCTCATCACATAGCGCGCGCAGTCCCCTGCGTGCGCCCAACCCTCCACATGGAGGGTTTTTTTGTTACCAAAATGACACAGCAACCATTCACAGGATCCAACTCACTTTTCCGCAGTCTCGAGCACGAGGGTGTGGAGCTGATCTTTGGAATTCCCGGCGGGGCGATCCTCCCCGCCTATGACCCCCTGCTCGACAGTCCGATCCGTCACATCCTCGCCAGGCATGAGCAAGGGGCCGGCCACATGGCCGAGGGATACGCGATGGCGACCGGCAGGGTGGGCGTGGCAATGGCCACCTCAGGGCCGGGAGCGACCAACCTGATCACCCCCCTCCAGAACGCAAAAATGGACTCCACTCCCCTGGTGGCCATCACCGGCCAGGTGAGCACCGCGGCCATCGGAAGTGACGCCTTCCAGGAGGCATACACGACAGGCCTGGCGATGCACTGCACCAAACACTCGTATCTGGTGACCGATGCAGATGAGCTTCCAGCCGTGATCCACGAG
Source organism: Acidimicrobiia bacterium (assembly GCA_036446835.1). Lineage (GTDB taxonomy): Bacteria > Actinomycetota > Acidimicrobiia > Spongiisociales > ZC4RG35 > SZUA-217. The sequence goes on along the minus strand of JAZFTT010000025.1, from coordinate 2,902 downwards.
GCATTCCACCTCGCATCCACAGGACGGCCGGGACCGGTTCTTGTCGACATTCCGAAGAACGTGCTCAATCAACCGACCCAGTGGTCGGAGCCGTCGCTGGCCGGCCTTCCCGGGTACAAGCCGACGAGAGAAGGCCATCCCAAGCAAATCAGAGCCGCCATCGAGCTCATCGAGTCCGCTGAGCGGCCGGTCCTCTATGTAGGTGGCGGAGTAATCAACGCGGGAGCCTCCGCGGAGCTCGCCGAATTCGCGGTGGCCGTCAATGCGCCCGTGGTGACCACCCTGATGGCACGAGGGGCGTTCCCCGACGACCATCCTCTGGCGCTGGGGATGCCGGGCATGCACGGCACCTATCCAGCCACGACAGCCATCCAGAATGCCGACCTGTTGGTCAGCCTCGGGGCACGGTTTGACGATCGTGTAACGGGCAGAGTCGATGCCTTCGCACCACACGCCAAGGTGATCCACGTCGACGTGGATCCCGCCGAGATCGGAAAGGTGCGCAACGCCGAGGTGCCCATCGTTGGCGACGCCCGGCTGATTCTTCGAGCTTTGATCGATCGGGTCCTCTCATTGAGAGACGCCTCTGACGCTCCGCGACGTCAGAAGTGGTTCGACCAGCTCGACTCTTGGAAGACGAGTCATCCGCTGTCATACGACCAGGATCCCGATGGTCCGATCAAGACCCAGCACTTCATAGAGCGTCTCCACGCGATCACCAACGGTGAGGCGGTCATCGTCGCAGGTGTGGGCCAGCATCAGATGTGGGCATCACAGTTCTGGGGTTTCTCCCGGCCACGCTCGTGGATCAACTCCGGCGGGCTGGGAACAATGGGGTTCGCCATCCCGGCGGCAATCGGAGCGAAGACTGCCAGACCCGACGATCTCGTCTACGCGCTCGACGGCGATGGCTGCTTTCAGATGACTTTTCAGGAGTTGATCACAGCCTCCACAGAGGGAATACCCATCAAGCTCGCCGTTTTCAACAACGGCGGGTACGGCATGGTCAAACAGTGGCAGAACCTCTTCTACGACGGCCGCATCTCGGCCACCGACCTGGGCACCACGATCCCCGACTACCCAGCCCTCGCCGAGGCAATGGGCTGTGTCGGGCTCCGTGTCACCCATGCCGATCAGATCGACGTCACGATCGAAAAGTCCCTCAGTGTCAACGACCGTCCGGTGGTCGTCGAAGTGGTCACCGATCGCGACGAAATGTGTTTCCCAATGGTTCCGGCCGGTGGATCCAATGACGACGTCGTAATGGGCCCGGAGGATCTCTGATGCAGCACACCCTCTCGGTGACTGTCGAAGACAAACCAGGTGTCCTGGCCCGGGTTTCGGCGATGTTCTCCAACCGTGGCTTCAACATCCACTCCCTTGCGGTCGGACCCACCAACGTGGAAGGGCGGTCCCGAATCACGCTGGTCGTGGATGCTCCGGAGTTGGAGCAACTCAAGAAGCAGCTTCACAAGCTGGTCAATGTCATCAAGGTCCAAGAGCTGGAGCCTTCCGACACGCTCGAGACCGAGGTGATGATTGTCCGCGTCTCATGTGATCCGGCGAGCCGCGGCGAGGTGACCGACACGGCAGCCCTGTTCGCAGCCCGGATGATCGACCTCAGCCCAAGATCCATGACTCTCGAGATATCGGGCACACCCGAGCATCTTGCTACTTTTCTGGAGCACGTCAGGCCATACGGAATCATTGAGCTGGTCAAGTCGGGGCGGGTGGCAATGAAGAGGCTGTCAGATGTATCCGTATCCCCGATTGGAGGACGCACTCGATGAGAGATACACGGTCGTGATGGGGAACAACTCTGGAAGGGTCGCCTTCAGACGCGCCCTCGATGGCATGAGCATCGAGTTGAGCCCGAGCTCGTTCGAGCAGGCCTTCGCACGAATGGAGCGGGCAGCGAACCTGACGGGCCAGGTGTCCGAAGCGCGGATACAGGCCATAGTCGACGAAGTCGTCACGGGAACAGAGATTCTGCAAGGGGTGGCAGAGTCCTTCCAATGACAGAACACCGCATTGCTGTTGCGCCGGGCGACGGAACCGGACCCGAGGTAATCGCCGAGGCGGTCAAGGCTCTCGAGGCGGCTGCCAACACCTTCGATTTCGATTTCGAAATCACCACCTACGACCTTGGCGGTGAGAGATACCTCCGCACCGGCGAGACTCTCACAGGTTCCGACCTCGACGGATTCAAACACTCAGACGCCATCCTGTTCGGAGCTGTCGGACACCCCGATGTGCCGCCCGGCGTGCTTGAACAGGACATCATCATCAAAATTCGGCGGGAATTGGATCAGTACATCAATCTGCGCCCGATCAAGCTTCACCCCGGCGTCAACAGCCCGCTGTCCGGCGTCACCCCGGAGGATATCGACTTTGTCGTTGTCAGAGAGAACAGTGAGGGCCTCTATTCAGGCAAAGGCAGCTTCACGGCCAAGGGATCACCCTTTGAGGTGGCCACCCAGGAGTCAGTCAACACCCACTTCGCTGTCGAACGATGTGTTCGATTTGCTTTCGAGCTAGCCGCCAGCCGACCACGGCGACACCTAACCCTGTGCGGCAAGACCAATGTCCTCACCTACTCGTGGGATCTATGGGCGCGAGTCTTCGATGAGGTCTCAACCGAGTTCGAGGATGTCACCACCGACTACGCCCACGTGGACGCGACCTGCCTGTGGATGGTCGAGGATCCGGGACGATTCGACGTGATCGTCACCGACAACATGTTCGGGGACATCATCACCGACCTCGGGGCAGCAATTCAGGGTGGCCTGGGAATCGCAGCCGGAGCGAACATGAACCCCGAGGGTGTTTCGATGTTCGAGCCGATCGGGGGGACAGCCCCGGGTTTTGAGGGCACCGGGCAGATCAACCCCCTGGCCGCCAT
>JAZFTT010000024.1:0-5995 GCA_036446835.1 Acidimicrobiia bacterium | reverse complement strand
ACCTTGTTGAGAGCCGTGGCCGGTCTGGTGGAGATTCAGTCCGGCGACATAACCTGGAACGGTGAGTCGATCCTCGGACTACCAAGTCACCTGCGTCGATTCGGACTGATGTTCCAGGGCTATGCCCTCTTCCCCCACTTGGATGTTGGCGAGAATGTCTCATTCGGGCTGAGAATGGCCGGACAAGAAAACATCGCCGACGAAGTGAGAATAGCTCTCGAGTGGGTGGGCCTCGGTGGCTTTGAGGACCGTCCCATCGACTCCCTGTCAGGCGGCGAGAAGCAACGAGTCGCGTTGGCGCGGACACTGGCGCCCAAACCACGGCTGGTGATGTTGGACGAGCCCCTCGGAGCTCTCGATCGCAACCTCCGCCAACGGCTGGTTGTCGACACACGCCGCATCCTCGACGAGCGCGGCGTGACGGCTGTCATCGTCACTCACGACCGGGACGAAGCGTCGGCGCTGGCCGACCGGCTGGCGATCATGCGGGAGGGGTCGATCGTCCAGACCGGCCCTATCGACGAGATCCTCGCCGAACCTGTCGATGATTGGGTGGCCGAGTTTCTGAGCTGACGCGAGAGGACCCCCTGGGAGGAGAGGGGGTCTTTCTCAACCTGAGTGAGTGGTGAGGAAGTGGGCTCGTCTCAGGCGCCTTGGTTGTCTGTCTGAAAGTTGGCCCGGTGTGCCTGCCAGATCTCACGCAGCTCCTCGCTGGTGATCAACCCGTCATCGAGGTATCCGGACACGTCGATCTGCTTCAGCGGATGGTCATCACCCAGGGCGTTGTACTCGTCCTGATCGATACCGCCGTCATCGAGAAGCGCACCAAACCGGGCACCCTTCTTGAAGGCGTCACGACGGGGATGGGGTCGCGCCTGGCGAAGTTCCTCTGAAGTCAGCTCGCCGTCTTCCCAGGCTTCATCGAGTCTCTCATTGAAGATCCCATGATCGTCTGGAAGCTGGGCGGCTTCTTCTTCGGTGATCACACCATCCTCGAGAAAGCCTTTGATCAGCTCTCGCATCGCCTTGTGGTCGGCCCTGAGTTCCTCGGCCTTCTCCTCGACCGCTTTGAGAACGGCGTCGGCGTCTTCCTGGTTGATGGTTTCTTCTCCGACCAGATCGTCGAGAACCCCTGAGAGGAACTCGAATCCACGATGAAACGGGCCCCTTCTCTCTTCAACTGTGTCGGCGGTCTCCTCCTGTGCGGAGGCGGTGCCCGGCGCTGATATGAGGGAAGTGGCGAATCCGGCCCCGACAAGAAGGGCCCCGGCGACTAGTGCCGTGATGATCTTGTTACGCATGTCTCTTTCTCCTGTTACTGGCAACTTGGACTCAAGTCTCCAATCCAGTTGTTAGGAACCCGTGAAGCCAGGGTGAGAGTTTGCAGGTGTCGGTGACGTGTCGCTAGGAGAACAAACCGGTGAACTCCTCGGGCATGCGACGAGGCTTGCCCTGGGGATCGGTGGCCGCGAACAGAACCGTGAGACGGGCGACCTCCTCGTCACCACGCATCATTCGCTGATGCCAGGTCGACTTCACCCGCCCGGCCTGGGAAACCCAGGTATGAATGGTGAGTTCTTCCCCGTACCCGGCTGCAGCAAGAAAGCGGGCGTGGATCTCGACGACCACCAATTGCAGACCCTTTTCCTTGAGGACCATCAGCCCCCACCCCTTATCCGTCAGATACTCGATACGAGCCGTCTCGAAGTAGGAGAAATAATTGGTGTGATTGACGTGGTCGTAGGGATCAAGCTCATAGAACCTGACCTTCAGCGAAGTTGTGTGAACGTCCCGGTCCGTCGGGGTCTCAAACGCCAATCTCCCTCCTCGGAGCATCTTGTGCCAACGCTACCCTCGCGGGCATGAAGGCCTGGCAGCTATCCGATACCAAGGGAATCGGCTCCTACGAGCTCAATGATGTCGAAGAGCCCGAGCCGGGAGCCGGCCAGATCAGGATCAAGATCAAAAACTCCGGACTCAACCACCTGGACATTTGGGTGGCGATGGGGCTGCCTGCCCCCAAGCATCTACCTCACACCGGTGGCGCTGATGCCGCCGGAGTCGTCAACGCCGTCGGAGAAGGAGTCGCCGGTTTCGACATTGGAGACGAGATCATCGTCGACCCCTCGATGTCCTGTGGCGTCTGTGACTACTGCCGCAACGACGACATCGTCTACTGCGACTCCTCTGGCATCCTTGGTGAGCACCATCCGGGGACTTTTGCCGGGCAGCTGGTGTTGCCGACCATCAACGCAATCCGCAAACCCTCCGCCCTCTCATGGGATGTTGCTGGATCATTGGGCCTGGCCAGCGTGACGGCGCTGCGAATGTTGGAGAAGGCGCGATTGAAGAAGGGTGAGACAGTCCTTGTTGTTGGCGTTGGAGGAGGAGTATCGGCCGCCGCGATGTCCCTCTCCCAGGCTCTCGGCGCCAAGGTCTACGTGACCTCCCGCTCTCAGGACAAGATCGAATGGGCAATCCAACACGGAGCCGTGGCCGGCTTTGACTCGTCGGGCGAGTTCGGCAAAGAGACGAGAAGCCTCGGAGGTGCCGATCTGGTGGTGGACAATGTGGGGCCCGCAACCCTTCGTCAATCGATGAGCGCGGCCAAACCGGGCGGACGAATCGCGATCTGCGGCTCCACCAGTGGAGCAAAAATCGAACTCAACCTTCCTTACCTATTCTTCCGCCAACTCGAGCTCATAGGTTCCTCCATGGGCAACCACGCCCAGTTCGCTCGCGCCCTCAATTGGATCCGCCTCGGCAAAGCGGAGTCCCCAGTCGGCAAGGTCTTCGACTTCGCCGACCTGCCTGATGCTCTGAGGTACCTCGACTCGAGCGAGCAGATGGGCAAGGTCGCCCTGAAACACCCTGAGTAACGGGCTTCGCCGGGTCTGATTAGCCCTACCGGCAGGGTCGTAGTTAGCGTCGCTACCGATGCGGATCGCTGTACCAGCAGAAGCGGCGGGTGAACGTCGAGTAGCGATGACGCCACAAGTGGCGATTCGCCTCATAGAGGACCGTCACATTGTTGTGATCGCGCCCGGGGCGGGTGAGCGGGCAGGTTTCGAAGATGATGACTATCGGGATGCCGGTGTCGATGTCAGCCCCACGCTTTACGACAAGGCCGATCTGGTGCTCGTCGTTGGACCACCCACACCCGACCAGGCGAATCTGATCCCGAGAGGAGCGGCGCTCGTCGGGTTCCTGGACCCCTTTGCCTCCGCCGATCTGGTGAAAGTCCTGACCGAGAGAAAGATCACCGCCTTTGCCGTCGAAGCGATTCCTCGCACCACTCTCGCTCAGGGCATGGACGCACTGTCGTCACAGGCCACCGCCGCTGGCTACCACGCTGTGCTCTTGGCCGCCACGGCAACACCGAGATTCTTCCCGATGCTCACCACGGCGGCAGGCACCGTTCCGCCCGTGAAGCTGCTTGTCCTCGGCGCCGGTGTCGCCGGTCTCCAAGCGATAGCCACCGCCAGGCGGCTCGGGGCAGTTGTCTCGGCATACGACATCAGACCCGAAGTACGAGAGCAGATAGAGAGCCTTGGTGCCCGTTTCATAGCCGCACCCGTCGACGAGTCGGTTGCGGCAGCCAGCGGATACGCCAGGGAGGTGGCGGATGAAACCCAGAGACGCCAACAGGATGCCCTGGCCAGGAGTGTTGCCGACGCCGACGTTGTGATCACAACGGCCCAGGTTCCGGGCAGACCTGCCCCGCTTCTCATCTCCAGGGAGATGGTCGAGGGAATGAGCCGCGGTTCGGTGATCGTCGACGTGGCAGCTCCCACGGGCGGGAACTGTGAAGTCACACGACCGGGCGAGACTGTTGTTCACAAAGGCGTTGTTGTGATGGGACCCGACGATCTACCCGGCCGAGTCGCGGTGGATGCCAGCCATATGTACTCCCGGAACCTCACCGCTTTCGTTGCCCGGATCACGGGAGATGACGCTGCTCTGGTCATCGATCTCGACGACGAGATCGTGTCCGGAGCATGCATCACACACGACGGCAAGGTGACACACCCGGTTACCCGTCGGTCCCTCGGTCTGGAGGCCAACTCATGAGTCCGCTCGTCATGGGGATCACTGTCTTCGTCCTAGCGGCGTTCGTCGGTTTCGAGGTCATCAGCAAGGTCCCGCCGACGCTGCACACCCCACTCATGTCCGGGGCCAACGCCATCTCCGGTATCACCATCATCGGTGCCCTGACCGCCGCAGGTCTCGGGGCCGAGCCATTGGGACAGATTCTGGGCTTCCTCGCTGTCGTCGCCGCAACGATCAACGTCGTCGGTGGCTTCCTCGTCACAGATCGAATGCTCGAGATGTTTCGCAGTCGTCGGGATCGAGAGAGGCAACGAAAGTGACGGAAATCCTCTACTTGGGGGCGGCCGTTGCCTTCATCGTCGGGCTGAAACAGCTCGGCGGACCAAGAACGGCCCGGTCTGGAAACAGAATCGCCGCTTTCGGGATGTTGGTGGCCATCGTCCTCACTCTGGTCAGCAGCTCCATCGTCAACTGGGGGATGGTTGCGGCGGGTCTGATCGTCGGCACAGGGATTGGAGCCTGGGCGGCAGTTCGTGTGCAGATGACTTCGATGCCTCAAATGGTTGCCGCTTTCAACGGGCTCGGTGGCATCGCGTCAGCCCTGGTGGCCGCCACAGCCGTGGTAGAGATCGGCTTCGCCGACCTGGCGGCCGAAACGACGGTTTCGATCCTGGCGTCCACTGTCATCGGAGCGCTGACTTTCACCGGTAGCTCCATCGCCTTCGGAAAGTTGCAGGGAATCCTGCCCGGCCGGCCCTTTCTGTTTCCCGGTCAGAAACTCGTAAACGTCCTCCTTGGAATAGGGCTGATCGGAGTCGGGATCTGGACGGCCGTGAGCGGAGAATCCTCCGGTTATTGGGTCCTCGCCGGCATGGCTCTTGTCATTGGCATCCTCGGCGTCGTCCCAATTGGCGGAGCGGACATGCCGGTCGTGATCTCACTTCTGAACTCCTTCTCGGGATTGGCTGCCGCGGCGGCCGGTTTCGCCATTGAGAGCAATGCGCTGATCATCGGTGGTGCCCTCGTTGGTGCTGCCGGGATGATCCTCACGATCCAGATGACAGAGGCGATGAACCGCTCCCTTGCCAACGTACTGTTCGCAGGTTTCGGATCAGGCGACAGCGGTGCGGTGGCCGGAACCATGAGCGACAAGCCGGTGAACAACGCTACCGCCGATGATGTTGCCATTGCCCTCGGCTACGCAGACTCGGTGATGATCGTGCCCGGGTACGGACTTGCAGTCGCCCAGGCACAACATGCGGTGCGAAAGCTTGCCGACCAGTTGGAGCAATCTGGCATCACCGTGCACTACGCCATCCATCCGGTTGCCGGGCGTATGCCCGGCCATATGAACGTCCTTCTCGCTGAGGCCGATGTTCCCTACGAGCAACTTCTCGACCTCGAGCAGGCTGATCCCCAGTTTCCGCAAACGGACGTCGTCTTGGTTGTCGGCGCCAACGACGTAGTCAACCCCTCGGCTCGTGATGACCCCAGCTCACCGATCTATGGCATGCCGATTCTCAACGTCGACCGGGCCGGGAGGGTGATAGTCGTAAAGCGGAGTCTCTCGCCCGGATTCGCCGGGATCGACAACCCTCTCTTCTATGACGAGAAGACCCTCATGTTCTTCGCCGACGCCAAAGCGGCGTTGGAGGATGCGCTATCGGCGCTCAAGGCTCTTTAAACACAGTTGTCATCTTGAGCACCACCGCCCGGTCGATATACTTCCCCGGTCACACCCGTTGTCTCGGGTAGGTCCCGGGCGCGTAGAACAGTCTGGAGTGTTCGCCGGCCTGTCAAGCCGGAGGTCGCGGGTTCAAATCCCGTCGTGCCCGCCAGTCAGATCTCTTCGAGATTCTGGCTGTTTGGTCAGGTAGCTCAGTCGGTAGAGCGCTGGTCTGAAAAACCAGAGGTCGACGGATCGACGCCGTCCCTGACCACAAGA
>JAZFTT010000023.1:0-3876 GCA_036446835.1 Acidimicrobiia bacterium | reverse complement strand
CCGGCCCCCGTGACGTTCGATGAATCGGACAACGCCCGCCTTCTGCTTCAGGGAACATCCGGAGTCCAGGATCACGATCATGCCGTTACCTCGCGTGGCCGGAGGTTGTCGAGGAATGCACCCGGATCCTCGCCTCGATCGATCGCCTCGATCAGGGCGCTTCCGATCACAACTCCATCCACGTGGGGTGCCAGGGCCGCAACCTGATCCCGGTTGCGAACTCCAAACCCTGCCAGAACAGGTAAAGCAGATGCCGCTCGAACCATGTCGAGGTATTGCAGTGCCTTGACTGGTAGCTGCACCTCGCCACCGGTGACACCCGTGGTGGTAACGGCATAGATGAATCCGGCACCGTGCTTCGTGATCCGTTGGAGACGTTCGGACGAGGTGCTGGGAGTCACCAACTGCACCAGGGCCAACCGGTTCGGTTCGAGAACGTCTCGTATCGGACCGCTCTCTTCGAGTGGGAGGTCCGGGATGATCAAGCCCGACGTTCTCGAGCCGGTCATGGCATCGCTGAGACGACCAAGTCCGAATGCCAGGAAGGGGTTGTAGTAGCCCATCAGGAGATGCGGTGCAGTCAGGTCGGTGACGCTTGGCAGTTCGCTGAGCAGTTCGAAGATCCACTCCAGAGAGACTCCGTTGCTCAGGGCCACGTGACTTGCCTGCTGGATGGTTAGGCCATCTGCCATCGGGTCTGTGAAAGGCACTCCGATCTCAACGACATCCGCCGATCGGGCCACCGATTCGAGAAATGAAGGGAACGCTTCGAGGGTCGGGTATCCGGCAATGACATAAGCGCAGACTGCCGGACCGGAGGCATCGCGGATGCACCGGGTGATCTCTTCGGCCCCAAACGAATCAGACATGGGACACCTCTCCGGTCAATAGCTGAATGTCCTTGTCGCCCCGCCCGGAAAGACCAACGACCATCCTGCCGCCGGGATGTCTACTCGCCCACCGTTTCGCCCCGGCCAGTGCGTGAGCTGATTCAAGAGCGGGAAGAATCCCCTCTTGTGTGCTGCACTCGTGGAGCGCCTCCAACGCTTCATCGTCGGTTGCCGACTCGTAACGGGCCCGGCCCAGGTCACGTAGAAGGGCGTGCTCGGGGCCAACTCCGGGATAGTCGAGCCCCGGAGCAAGGGAATGGGTATCCAGCACCTGCCCATGTTCATCCTGAAGAAGGGGCGTCATTGCACCGTGGAGAACTCCGAGGCTCCCGAGGCCAAGCGTGGCCGAGTGGGGATCATCCCTACCGCCGCGACCCGCGGCCTCGATGCCGAGGAGCTCTACCATCGGGTCCGCCATAAACCCGCGGAAGAGACCGATGGCATTCGACCCTCCTCCGACGCAGGCGACAGCTACGTCGGGAAGATCCAGACCCGATTCAATGAACTGACCCCGAGCCTCTTTGCCGATCACTGATTGGAACTCCCTGACCATCCAGGGATACGGATGGGGGCCGACCACCGAGCCCAACAGGTAGTAAGTGCTTTTTGGGTCGGCGACCCACGCCCGGAACGCCTCGTCGATGGCGGCACGCAGAGTTTGGTCTCCGGCCTCGACGAGGACCACATCGGAGCCAAGGAGCCTCATACGCTCCAGATTCGGTTTCTGTCGCAGGGCGTCGACCGCACCCATGTAGATGGTGCACGGAAGGCCGACCCGCGCCGACGCTGCCGCGGTGGCGACACCGTGCTGGCCGGCCCCGGTCTCGGCGACGATACGGTCCACACCCAGATGTCGGGCTATCAGGGCCTGACCGATCGCATTGTTGATCTTGTGGGCACCTGTGTGGCAGAGGTCTTCCCGTTTCAAGAACACCTCGGCTCCCCAGCGTTCCCCCAGTGCCGGCGCACGGGTCAAGGCTGTCGGTCGACCGACGAAGTCGCGCTGTTCCGCATGGAGTTCCGAGCGAAACTCGGAGTCGGCCAGGAGCTCTATTGCGCGAGTTTCCAAACGCTGGAGGGTCTCGGTCAGGGTCTCGGGAACGAACCTTCCTCCGTAGGGACCGAAGCGGCCGTCCGCCGGTGGCCGGCCCTCCACCAGCTCATCGAGCAATGTCGAAGTGGTCACAGTCACACTCTCACCAGGTCTTTCTCGGCCTCTTTGACCGCTTCCACAAACGCCCTGATCCGGGCCGGATCCTTCACGCCGAAACTCGACTCGACGCCGCTGCTCACGTCGACACCAAATGGTCGCACCGTCCTGATTGCCTCCCCGACGTTGTCCTGATGTAAACCACCGGCCAGAGTCATCTCGCCCAACCGGCTGATTTCAGCGGCCAGTCCCCAATCGACAACATGACCGATGCCGCTGCGTCGCCCTTCGTAGACAAACCTGTCGCCGTCTATGTACTTGGCGACCTCTTCAAGTGAGTCGACCTTCTCCCGGAACACCGGGAGCCGACGGCGGCCCTCCACTCCGGAGAGAGACCTGTGGTCGGCCTGGATCACCTGAGCGGTGAAAGCGGTGAGAGCGCGTTCGATGTCGTCACGCGACGGGTCACGGAAGACGGCGACGCTCTCCACCGTGGCGGGCAGCTCCGCAGCTATCGCGCTGGCCACGGCAGGTGAGATCTCCCGCACGGAACGAGTCAAAACGAAGCCGATCGAGTCGGTACCAGCGTCGACCGCAGCCTGGGCAACCGCCACGTCGGTGATTCCGCAGATCTTGATGTGGATACTCATGAAGTGGGCCTCGTAGCGACCGTTCTACGGCCGGCTGCTATCAGCGCCCGGACGGTCTTCTCCGGCGTTTCGGATGTGACAAGGGCGGCCCCGACCAAGGCCAACCGATAGCCGAGGCGGGCGGCCAATCCGGCGTCGGCCGTTGACTTCATCCCGCTCTCTGCAACACGCGGTAGACAATCAGGAAGATGAGGAGCCAGGTCTGCCAGCCGTCCGGGCTCGACCTTCAGGGTGGTGAGATCTCTCGTGTTTACACCGATCAGGATCTCCCGATCGAAAACGACCGAAGCCCTGTCAAGGTCGATTTCCTCGAAGACTTCCACCAGGACGAACATGCCAAGTCCGATCGCAGTGTCCGTCATCTCGATGAGTAGCGAAGCGTCGGTCAGTCTCGCGATGAGGAGAACACCGGAGGCTCCCGCTGCTCGGGCTTCGATGACTTGAATCGGGTCAACGAGGAAGTCTTTTCGCATCACCGGCACATCAACGACGGCCGCGACTCCCTCGAGGTAGTCGAGGTTGCCATGAAACTTCGACGGCTCGGTGAGCACTGACACGACAGCGGCGCCACCGTCTTGGTAAAGCGAGGCGAATTCCTCCACCCGGAGTCCCGGGTCGTCAGTAATGACCAGTTGGCCGTCGGCCGGGCTGGCCAGCTTCACCTCCGCGATCAGGTCGAACCCTTTCTCAGGGAGATCCAGGGACACCACCGGCCGGGCGGACGAGGCTCTGGAGGTAAGCCCCGTCAGGCCGGCCCTGGCATTTGTCTCACTAGCCCGCCGCTTGCTGACTTCGGCCATGGTGGAAAGAAAGTCAGACATGGACCGTCTCGTCCAGACGGTTCACAAGGGCGAGAGCCCGACCGCTGTCAATCGCCGCTGTTGCCTGGGTGAGCCCATCAACCGGGTCGTCGGCCTTCCCGGTTACGCGTAAGGCCAGTGAAGCCCCCAGAGTCAGAGCGTCTCGATGCGGACCGGTCTGCCCACCCAGCACTTTCAGCAGCTCGGCGGCGTTGTAAGCGGGGTCGCCGCCTGCAAGGTCCGCAGGCTTGCATCGAGGAACACCGAAATCGGCGGGGTCCTCGACCCTATGGGTCACTGTGTACTGAGTTACTTCGAACAGGTGGTAGGGACCGACGGGGGTGGGTTCGTCCCAACCCGACTCGCCGTGGACGACAAACGCCCGC
>JAZFTT010000022.1:0-4665 GCA_036446835.1 Acidimicrobiia bacterium | reverse complement strand
CCACCAGGCTTTCTCGTTGTTCGACTCCAACTCGTTGAGAAAGTCAAAAACGCCCCTGGTGAAGTATCTCTTGGCCATTGCTGTCCCTTTCGATTTGCACTCACCAACCTAAGCGAGGCAGGGGACAGTTTGGAAGGGGGTCGTTGGTGAGCACCGTCTCCGGTGCTCACCAATAGTGAAACCTGACGCTCGCGGTTAGAAGTCTCCGATTATCCGGTGGTCGCTCACCTGAAGCACTCCGTCAATGTCGACCACTGTCAGGATTGAGTGGCCATCGGCTTCACGGATGTTGGTGGTGATTTGGATAGGTGTGGACACATACCATGGGCCATGGCCCGTAACTATGGGCTCGCCCAGGTTCTCAAATTGCCAAGCGAACATAGGCAGTGTGTTCCCGATCGTGAATGCCTGGTCCAACTCACGGAACTCTCTGCCGCCAGCTGTGGTGAACTTGTATCCGGCGGTGGTCAGAGCGAGGAATGCTTCCCCGTCGTAGTTGTTCCAGGCCGTGTCATAGTCGTCCAAGAGCTGCATCATCTCACTGGAGGGTGCAGTTGCTGCACCCTGTGAGAAGTCGTAGATAGTCCACGCTCCCAGGGTTAGAACGAGGATCGCCAGGATGACGACCGCAAGGCCGAGCCCCCGGTTGCGTCGCTCCATCGTCTCAAGACGAGAAACGGCGACCGTTTCTTCACTCTCGATCATGGTGCTCATGATCTCCTCCTTGTCTCGTCGGCATCGATGAGGAATATTGGATCGCTGTGATGCCGGCCACCTTCTTTCATACGTGACCGGCCAGTGGGCAGCCAGAGTCCTTAGACCCTTTTCGGTCACAAACGAAATAGGGCGACAGGATGTGGTCACCCGGGACGGCTCGAGACGTCTGCGAGCTCAGCTCTATCCAGCAGACTTCACCGCGATCTACCGAGCAACGGAGGGTTGATCAGCCCAGAACCCGTCGGCAGTTCCACGCACGCCAGTAGTTCTGGCCGAGCTCTTCGTATCGGTTGGTCAGCCAGGCGGCCGAGGCGACGTTGGCCTCAGGCTCGAACGCGCTGTGCCCGCCGTATCCAGCCTTGGGGGCGGTCGATGCCCATGTGCTCGGAATGAACTGGAACAAACCCGAGGCACCGGAGTAGGGGTTGTAGGCGTCGGCATCGCCTTTGCTCTCACAGTCGATGATTCGGAGTGCTTCCTCTACTCGGTTCGATGGGAAGAACTGCTGGACGAGTGGACGCCACTGCTCAACCACCGGGGGATGATTCCACGAGCCTCCACCGCCACCACTGGTGGTGGTTGTCGTGTTGGAAGGTGTTGTGGTGGTGGGCGAAGTGGACGGCGGTGACGTGGGTCGTGTGGTCTCCGGAGGAGTCGTTGTTCTCGGTGAGGTCGTTGTCGTGGTGGTCGCCCTGTCCTCTTGTCGCCTGCGCTCCTCCTCCCGGGCGCGAGCAAGGTCGACAGCACTCAGGGCCTCCCGGTATTCGGCGTCGGCCAGCTGAGCCTCGCGAACAGCGGAGGCAACAGCGCTGTCGGCCTTGTCGTACAGCCCGGCGAGATGCTCCACTTCAGCGTCGACTTGCTCCTGAAGGACGCGGTACTCCTCCTGCTCTGCCAGGTATGTCATTTGGAGTTGCTCGAGGCTCCGCCGCTTGATGACCAGCTCGTCGACGTTTGCCCGACCGCTGGCTACTACATCCTCGACGACCGACGATGCCACCAATGCCTTCTCGACGGACTCAGAGTTGACCAGCGAGACGGTTGGTGACGACAACACCGTCATGTACGCGTCAACGGCTTGCACCTCGATCTGGGCCCGGATCTCCGCAAGTTCCACGTCTGCAAAGCCGAGCTGTTCCGCGGTGCGGTCAAGACCCGCTCCGACAATGGATAACTGCGCCGAAAGCTCGTTGACCCTGGCGATGGAGTCGGCCAGCTCATTCTCGATCTGCTCTCGGTCGGCGACTGCGCTGTCGACCAGACCGGTGGCGGCGTCAGCCTTCTCCTTGGCGTCGTCGGCATCGTCTTCGGCGTTATCGACACTTTGGGCATAGGCCAGGGGTCCGTCCACCGAGGCGACAGACAGGAGCATCGAGAACGCGATGACAGCGGGGAGGAAGCGAAAGAGCCGCATGGGGATGGGAAAAGCGTAACCAACCGGCACCACTGCGAGAGGTGGAAACCCGCGATCGGTCCCCGACCAGGGACGATGCCTGTGTAGTCATGTGTTCCAGGCCGCGCGACTTGACATGCTTCTACCCTTAGAGGATGACACGACAGACCATTTCCTCTGGATCTCCTTTCGAGGCCGAGTTCGGATTCAGCCGGGCGGTCCGTGTCGACGATCGGGTGCTGGTGGCCGGCACGGCTCCCATCTGGCCCGATGACTTCGTCGACCCCAATCCCAAGGTGCAGACAAGACGCTGTCTGGAGATCATGTTGGCCGCCCTCGCTGAAGCCGGCGGCTCTCCCCAGGATGTGGTCCGGACCCGGATGTTCATCACAGACGCTTCTCACGCGGGAGCGGTTGGAGAGGCCCATGGCGAGGTCTTCTTGGACATCCGACCGGCAGCCACCATGGTTGTGGTCGGCGGTCTGCTCGACGAGCGTTGGAAAGTCGAAATGGAACTTGAGGCTGTCTTAACCGGTTGACTGCTGTGATAGTGCCCAGGAGGTAACGGATGTTTGGAAGGAAGAAGACAGAGATGGCCGCTCCCGAAGATGCGCTGCCCGGTCGGGGCGAGGCCGTCGCAGTGCCGCCCGCGCACTTCGTCAATGACAACCCCCTTGTCGACCCCTTCCCCGAAGGAACCGAGACGATCGTCTTTGGGATGGGTTGTTTCTGGGGAGCGGAGCGACGTTTCTGGCAGATGCCCGGCGTGTTCACCACATCAGCCGGCTATGCCGGTGGCGTTACACCCAACCCTTCCTATGAGGAGGTTTGCAGTGGCCGAACCGGTCACACCGAAGTGGTGATGGTTGTCTACCGCCCCGATGAGGTCTCCTTCGACGATCTGCTCCGGGTGTTCTGGGAGACCCATGACCCCACCCAGGGTTACCGGCAGGGCAATGACGTGGGAACCCAATACCGGTCGGCGATCTACACCACGACAGACGGTCAAGTCGACGAGGCGAAGCGGTCCCAGGACATCTATCAAGCGGAGCTGACCCCACTGGGGTTTGGTGAGATCACCACCGAGATCGAGGTGCTCGGTGGGTACTACTACGCCGAGGACTATCACCAGCAGTACCTAGCAAAGAACCCACACGGCTACGACTGTCATGCCAACACGGGAATCGCATATCCCGGACTGGACTCGGTAGCCCGTTAGCCGCGGTCCCGTTTCGGGCTGAGTTTGTGGCTGCGTTCAAGAACGAGCTTTCGATCGACACGATCGAACAGTTGGGATCGGAGCTGACCCGCGCCTCGGATGGCTTCCCGACAGATCGTTGGATATCACTGGCCATCAACGGACTCGAGGATCTGGAACTGCTCGAGCGGGTCAACCATCTCGCAGAGGTGCTCGCCCTCTGCCTGCCCAAGGAGTTCCCAGATGGCGCTGCGTTGCTTGACGAGGCTCTTGGGTCGGAGTCCTTCACTGGCTGGATGATATTTCCGTGCGGCAAGTACGTTGCAGACACCGGAATCGACCACCCCCATGTGGCCCTTCCGCTGCTCGCCGGGCTGACGCCACGATTTTCCAGTGAGTTCCCGATCCGCTTCTTCATCGAAGCCCACCCCGACATCGCGTTCCAGTACTTGCACGAATGGACCGCGCATCCCGACGAACACGTCCGGCGTCTCGTCTCGGAGGGAACCCGCCCCCGGCTGCCATGGGCGAGTCGTCTACGCGGTCTGATGGAGGACCCTTCGCCAGCCGTCGAGTTGCTCGAAAAGCTGTTCGATGACGAGTCGGAGTATGTCCGTCGGTCAGTGGCGAACCACCTCAACGACATCAGCAAGGACCATCCGGACCTCGCAGTGGAGATCGCTCATCGATGGCTCGCCGACTCCACTCACGGTGACCGGGTCATTCGTCACGGGCTCCGAAGCCTTGTGAAACGGGGTCACCACGACGCGCTCGAAGTCCTGGGTTTCGACGTCGGTACTTCGGTGGTGGCGACGGAGATGTCAGTGGAACCAGCCGCCATCGCCATCGGTGAAACAGTGACGATCTCGGCCGTGCTCGCCGCCGAACGATCGACCAGGGCCTCCATCGACTACATAATTCACTACCAGGGCGTTCGCGGCCCAAAGGATGGCAAGGTGTTCAAGCTGAAGATCGGGACTCTCGGCCCTGAGCCGACAACCATCGCCAAACGCCACACTTTCAAACACGTCTCAATCCGGACCATCCACCCTGGTCCACACAAGATCGAACTCCAGGTCAACGGCACAGTGGTCGGTCAGACCCTCGTTGAAATCGGTGGCTCGTGACAGGCCGCCCTTCAGCTCACAGGGCTCAGCCGCGCAGGTCTCTTCTCTGAAATAGGGGGATGGACGCCGCTATCAGAACGATGAAGATTCCGGCGAGTACGGCAGCGTCTCCCCATGCCATTCCGTTCACCAATGGGTTGGAGGTCTGGTAGTAGTAGAAGGGCGAAAGCTTGGCCCAGCCCGCGTAATTCTCGCTGAGTGGCATGAACGAGTTGAGGAAGTAGGCGAAG
>JAZFTT010000021.1:0-14529 GCA_036446835.1 Acidimicrobiia bacterium | reverse complement strand
CGAGAAGCACCTCTGCGTCCGCCTCCGCCGCCAGGGTCATTGCGTTGGCAATCGCAGCCTCGTTGCCCGAGATGTCGCCCACCGTCAGATTCATTTGGGCGCCTGCGACCCGAATTGTCATGCCAACACGATACGCGTTGGAGAACACTTAGCCTGGCCTGGTGAGAGACCGAGTTGAGGGTCCCGGTGACGCTGCGTTCATTGAACTTGGCTTCGACGACGCCACGACAGCCCGAATACAGACCGCCGTCAGGGCCGGCGCGGATCCTGACGGCTCGTTGGTTCGTCTTGCCCCTGTCCTCGAGGCCGATCCATCAATCGTCTCAGACGACGACCGACTCCAGACAGTGGCGGCGATCGCCGGGGTCAGCCGCGCCCTCTCCAAGACATTGGCTGCCAACCCTCACCTGCTGAACGGAGCAGCCAAGAACGACTCGGTGAGTCTCCGAGTTCAAGCTGCTCTCGTAAACATCGCGGGAGATGATCTCGCAGGGCGCACAGGCGTCAGGGAGGCCACCGGAAGATTCTCGGCCGCGATCGACGAGATCATCGGCGGAGCGCTCGAGGCCGCAACAGACCACGTCAGCGAGCGACATCCGATTGCCAACGAGTTGGGGTTCGCTGTCATCGCCATGGGCAAGTGGGGTGCAAGAGAGCTCAACTACTACTCAGACGTCGACCTCGTCTTCGTGCACGAGCCGGTCGGCAGCCAGGATTCAGAGAGTCGAAGCGCAGCGCTGGCCATCGCCAGTCGTCTCGTGTCGAGTCTGTCATCACCAACATTCGATGGACCGGCGCTTCAGATAGACGTAGACCTGCGCCCCGAGGGCTCAACGGGGCCTCTGACGCGAAGCCTCGAGGGCTACAGGTCGTACTACGCCCGGTGGGGCGAAGCGTGGGAGTTGCAGGCGCTCCTCAAGGCCCGGCCGGCGGCTGGTGACACCGATGTTGGTCGTCGGTTCAGGGAACTAGCCGATCAAATCATCTGGGAGCAGGGCCTCGACGTCGATGCTCTCCGCAGCATCCGGCTTCTCAAGGCTCAGGCCGAAGATGGCGCCTCCAGCACCGATCTCAAGCGGTCACGAGGCGGGATCCGAGATATCGAGTTCACCGTGCAGCTTCTTCAGTTGGTTCACGGGAGGTTTGACCCCGACCTTCGAGTGCTCTCGACGCTCGATGCTATCGACGCTCTCAACACCCACGACTACATCGAGACCCACGATGCCGAGAGGTTGACCGACGCCTACATCTTCCTCCGTAACGTCGAGCACAGAGTCCAGCTCTGGGACCTTCGTCAGACCCATCAATTCCCGGCTTCCCTCGAGCCACGAGAACGAATTGGACGAAGCCTTGGATTCACGACAAACCCGGCGGAAGCCCTGGTTGAGCGGCTCGACAATGTGAAACGGGAGGTGAGGGATCTCCACGAGCGCCTCTACTTCCGACCAATACTCGATTCGCTGGTGGGTCTTCCGGCCGCTCGTCTCGACCAGGCCGGGGCAGCCCGCAGGCTCCAGGCCCTTGGTTTTAGCGACGTCATCGCTGCGGCCGCGGCATTCGAGGAGCTCACCGCCGGACTGACCCGGAGATCAAGAGTCATGCATCAGGCCCTCCCGCTCATGCTCGATTGGCTGTCCCAGTCTCCCGACCCTGATCTCGGACTTGGCCAACTCAGGCTTCTCCTCGCAAACAGCCCAGATCACGGCGCCCTGGTGGCAATGTTGCAGAACAATCCCGTCGCCGGAGAACGACTCTGCATCCTCCTCGGCACCGGCAAGCTGCTCGGCCATCTAATAGATCGAATCCCCGAGTTCATTCCTCGTCTCGCCGACGACAGCCAGCTTTCGTACGTACGGGATCGCCAGGCCGGCACGGAGAGACTTCTGGGGCTTCTCGACTCGAGACCGGATATTGATGCAAAGATCGGAACAATTCGCCGTTTCGTCCGTCGTCGAAAGCTTCGAATCGCGGCACGTGATGTCCTCGGAGAGGCGCCCATGGAGACAACACTCGGTGCGTTGTCGGATAGCGCGGACGCCGCTATCACAGGAGCCCTCCACATCCTGGTGGAGGAGGAACCAAGCGATTTCGGAGTAATCGCCATGGGAAAGTGGGGCGGTCACGAACTGTCATACGGCTCGGATATCGACCTGATGTATGTGTTCGACGACGAGCACAATCGGGATCGCGCTCTCCATCTGGCAACCGGGCTGAGCAAGGTGCTCTCCGAGCCGAGCCGACATGGAGAGGCCTACGAGCTTGACGCCGGCCTCAGGCCTGAAGGCCGCAAAGGTCCGATGGCTCGGTCACTCGCCGGCTTCACCCGCTACTACGAGGAATGGTCCGAGCCCTGGGAGATTCTCGCTTTGGTCCGGGCGCGAGCCGTCGCTGGTGACCCGGATGTCCTCGCCTCATTCACCCAGATCACCGAACCGGTGCTCTGGGGGGGTCCACCCCACCGTGAGATGTTTCGCGAGATTCGCTCCATCAAGGCGAGGGTCGAGGCCGAGCGAATACCACCGGGAGAGGACGCCGATTTCCATTTGAAGCTTGGACCGGGAGGTCTGTCGGACGTCGAGTTCCTGACCCAGCTTCTCCAACTCAAACACGGCGGTTCCCTTCCCGAGCTGAGGGTCACCGGAACATTCCCGGCTCTCCACGGACTCCGCGAGGCCGAAATCCTCTCGGCTGCCGACTACAACTCGCTGCACGATTCATACCTCTTCTGCACCCGCGTCAGATTGAGGCTCCATCTTCAGCAGGGGCGTGACTCGAATTCGCTGCCCACCGATCCGGAGTCAACAGCCCGTCTCGCCGCTTCCCTCGGGTTCGACAGGACAAGTGAGCTCCGGGAGCAATATCGTCGATACACCCGACGTGCGAGACGCAGTTTCGAGCAGCTCTTCTACGAATGAGGTTTCTTGTCAGGAGCGGCCGACTGCGGCAGCTACCAATCGCAACTCGATCATGAGTGCGTCGAACTCGTGGGGGACCAAGGCCTGGGAACCGTCGACGAGTGCCTCGTGTGGAGTCGGATGAACATCGATCAGGACACCGTCGGCGCCGGCTGCCACTGCCGCTAGGGCCAGGGGCGACACAAGATCTTTGCGCCCCGCAGCGTGCGACGGATCAACCATCACGGGTAGATGTGTGAGGTATTTGGCTAAGGGCACCGCAGAGATGTCAAGGGTGTTCCGCACGGAGTTGTCGAAACCCCGAACCCCCCGTTCCACCATCACGATGTCGCTGTTTCCCTCGCTGGCGATGTACTCGGCGGCGTCAATCCACTCTTCCACGGTTGCAGCCCTGCCACGTTTCAGCTGAACAGGCTTGGGCTGACGGCCAACCTCGCGAAGAAGAGCGTGGTTGGACATGTTCCTCGTGCCGACCCGAAGCATGTCTGCATAGGAACCAACGAGATCCACATCTCTTGGGTCGAGAACCTCCGCAACGAAGGGCAGGCCGGTGGTCGTGCGAGCCTCGGCCATGATCTCGAGGGCCACCTTCCCCAACCCCTGGAACGAATAAGGAGAGGTGCGCGGCTTGAAGGCATCTCCCCTCAGAATGTGTGCCCCGGATGCCTTGACCGCCGCGGCTGTGGCAAATAGCTGCTCCCGGCTTTCCACCGCGCATGGACCGGCGATGACCTTGACAGGACCGTCGCCGATCCTGACATCTCCAACAACGACAACGGTGCTGTCCGACTTGTTCTGACGCCCGACCCTGCGTCCACCTCGCATGACGGGCACCACTCGCTCAACCCCAGGAAATGCATCCCAGGGCGCCTCGTCGACGAGACGCACTTCGGTTGTGCCGTTGACAACGGTTCGGCCGCCCTCAGAGGAGATATGGACGTCGGCTCCCAAGGCCTTGAGTTTCTCAACGACCTGGGCAACCTCGTCGCCGGTGGCATCTGGGTGCATGACAATGATCATGAGAAGGGTTGGGAACGCTAGTGGTGTGTCGTGGATCACTCCCATTCGGTGTGCGTCGAAATTCGTTACCATCGCCGAAATGGCCGTCGAGAACCAGGACACCCACGAGTACATATCCCACATTGGGGAGTCCCGTCAGTACTGGCGTGACATCATCCTGGGGGTCAACGACGGTCTGGTCTCGATCTTCCTTCTCGTCGCTGGTGTCGTAGGAGGTGGCCTGAACGCCAGCCAGGTTCTCCTGACAGCCATTGCCGGCTCCTTGGCCGGGGCCGTTTCGATGGCTGCGGGCGAATACCTGGCCACCAAGTCTCAGGACGAGATTCTCGAAGCCGAACTAACCCTCGAGCGTTCACACATCATCCACTTCAAGGAGAAGGAGTTGGATCAGCTTCGGGGGTTCTTCGCCGACATGGAGATCAAAGAGGATGATATGGACGGTGTGATGGCCGGCTTCATCGACAACGACAAGGCACTGCTCAACGCCATGGCGGCACTCGAGTTCGGTGTCATCGAGTCTGAGAGGCGCTCTCCCCACCTGGCAATGATCGCTTCGGGGTTGCTGTTCCTCGTCGGCTCATTGCCCTCGGTTGTTCCTTTCATGGTGCTGGATGACACCGGGACCGCTCTCGCCTGGGCCACAGTCTTCTCGCTGTCGGGCCTGTTCCTGGTTGGTGTCATCAAGGCGAGGGTGGCAAACAGCTATTGGGTCAAGTCAGGGCTGGAGAACATGGCCATCGCCGGCGTTGGCGGAGTGATCGCCTGGGCTATCGGTAGCGTCATCGGGGAAACCCTGATTTGATCGCCCGCGCTCGCGATGTGCTTGCAATAGTTAGCAGCTTGCTGTATGCTAACTACAAGTGAACGAGAGCAAGCATGGTGATTTGGGCACGTTTATCCGTCAACAGCGGGAGCGTGCGAACCTCTCACTTAGACGACTGGCCGACAAGGCGGGTATTTCCAACCCATATCTGAGCCAGATCGAGCGAGGGATTCGCAAGCCGTCTGCCGAGATTCTTCAGAGCCTGTCGCGAGCCCTCGAGATCAGCGCCAACTCCCTTTACAAGAAGGCAGGGTTGATCGACGAGGAACTGGCTCCGACATCGGTATTTGAGGCCATCTGGGCAGACGAGCGGCTCGACACCGAGCAGAAGAAGGTTTTGCTCGACATGTACCGGGCACTTTCCCGAAGCATCGGGTCGGTGACCACAGAGGAACAGGAGTAGGTAATGCAAACAAAGAGCGTTCTGTACGCAGCAGTCGGCGCCCCCGTTGTCGCGGCCCGCAAGGTCGGCGACAGGTTCGGTGTCATCAAGGACAGAGTGGGCGAAGAGAAGGCCACCCGCAGCAAGGCTGCCGAAGCGGCCATCGAGAGCTGGGCTGCCGAAGGAGAGAAGGTCATCACCCGCGTCAGCGAGGGAAAGGTCGTTGAGGAGATTTCCTCCAAGGTCGACCTCGACCAGGCCAAAGAGCAGGTCAGCAAGCTTCGAGATCAACTCGAGGACATGCTTGCCACCTGGCGCACCTCATTTCGGCCCGAGAAGGCAAACGGGAAGAGCGACGTGAAAGAGGGCGAGAAGGAGGGCGAGAAGACCCCGTCCACCAAGAAGCCGGCGACGGCCAAGACGGCCAGCAAGCCTGCCGCCAAGACTCCGACTGCCAAGACGACCAAGTCGTCCACGGCGGCGAAGACGAGCTCAACGGAGACCGAAAAGGCCTCCTAGACCGCGTAGCTATTTGGGCGACGGGCCACCAGCTCACCTCCTCACACTGAGAAGGGGCCCTGCGGGGCCTCTTCTCTTCAACCATGCGTAGGCGACGTCAGGTCGAGATCGAGGGCTCCAGGTCGCCGGCCGCCTCGATCCAGCCTTCGACCATCGACTCGGTGGGAAGACGGTCGACCACCCGCATGGACCCGTTGAGACCGATGACTTTGGCGAGAAGCGCGGTCGGGTTTCGTCGTCGCAGATCCCGCAGTGTGTCGACCCCCGCGGCAACTAGGAGTTCCGCATACTCGGCGCCCACTCCGCGGACTCGGAGCAGGTCTGCGTGGTGAACCCAAAGTTGAAGGTCCTTGGAACTGATCCCGGTTGCTTTGGCAACTTCAGTCCTACCCCGCCGCGTCGCAGCCTGCTCCGCCAGACCACGGCCTGTGCGAACGCCAGCTTTGCGCAGTTTTGTCGCCTGTCTTAGATCAACTCCTGCGACTTGATCGATACGAGCCATCTGCCCTTTCTCCGCTATGCGACAACGACCGAGGTGGCGACTCTAGACCACTAGACACTCACCACACCAAAAGTCATGCCGGATGCCGAGGCCTCAAATCTGATACGTCTATCTCGGTGTCGACATCCCGAGGGTGTGCATCTGAGATCCAAACTTCGTTGACCCAGTCCGGATGCGACAGCCAAAGTCGTTTCGCTCCATCGTCGCCTTCCAGTGACATGACCCGCGGCCAGAGAGATCTATTGATCAAGACCGGGTTGCCTGAGCTGTATCGGTACTTGGGAACTGTCACCGGCTTGCCGGCTTTGGCATGGGATTGGAACAAAAGCTCCACAACCTCACCCGAGATCTCGGGCTGATCTGCGATCACGATCAGAGCCGTCTCGCAACGTGACAGCCGGGTCAGTGTGTCGAGTCCCACGCGAAGGGACGAAGCAATCCCTTCCTCCCATTCCGGATTCTCCACAATTCCAGCATCTCCGAGATCAGTCTCGGCAAGGATCCGCTCGGAGTCGTATCCCAGAACCACCCACACCTCGTCGACCGGGAAGGCTTGAGTCCGGCTGACGACGTGACCAAGCAGGTTGGTGTCACCCCATGGCTCCAGCTGTTTCGGCCGACCGAGTCTTCTGGATGCGCCGGCGGCGAGCACGATGGCTGCGGTTGACATTGCGGGCGAATCTAGCGGCGGTCAGGCCGAGAGCGCGAAGCGAGTGAGGGCGCCGATCCCCTCGACATCGAGGGGAGACGCCACGTCGATCTGGTACGCCCAACCCCCGGCCACAACAGTCGCGTCCATCACGGCAGCAACCACGTCATCGACGCCGAACATCGCCGAGCCACATACCGGGCAGGAATCTCCGTTTCTGCAGAGGTGGGCACACTGGCTACACATGGCTCCATTTCTGGTGAACTGCCCGGCCACGACGAGCGTGTCAATCGCCTGGGCGTTGACGGCCTGCAGCGTGGAGCTCAAACCCAGCACCGCATTGCCTCCACCCCAGGCCGTATCGCATACACGCCCGGCCAGAGCTTCTTGGCGATGACGACGAATCTCGATGTCATGGCTCAGCATCTCGGCGCGTAACGCTGGCAGACTCATCCGATTCGGATTGGTTACGAACATCGCCCTCGGTAGTCGCGCAAGGTAGGGGTGAAGAGAGCGGGCGATCTCCTCGACGGTCTCCTCATGTCCTCCAATCGCGACGTAGTCGAAGGGCCGATTCATGTGGTGCTCGAGAAGACGAGTTCCGGCCTCCTTCCAGAGTCGGGCGGAAGCCTCGTCTGCATGGGCACGCACACCCTTCTCCTCGTAGCCGGAGAATCCTCCGAAGTTGCTCTTGCCTATGTCGGCGCCGGCAGGGTCTCCCAGTTCCTCGATGACACCCTCAAACCCGATGAAGGTCCGGGCTAGAGCGCGATCGGCGACGACGATCCCGGAACGAAGTGCACGGGGAGCGGTCCGGAGCGGTCTCAGATAAGGACGTGGGCCAATTGTCGACACGTTTGGTGTCGAATACGCCAGTGGTTCGAGGAGAAACAGATCGTCCAGGCTCGAGGCGAAGATCGCATATGCCGGAGCGGAGTCGACTTCGAGGCTCTCTGCCAGGTCATGGATACGGTCAACGTCGGCTCGGACACTCTTCTGAACCTGCCGACCCATCCACCGCGACCTCTCACGGACTGGTCTGACCAGATCAGAGAGAAGTGCTCCGAATCCACCCGGACTCGGGCGATCCACATACACGGAGATCAGCGAGCCGTTCGGGCTCCTCAAGTTGGCGATTGGGTCGCCTATCACGTTGACCTCCGACCTCGACACGGAACCTACACAACGGACGAACGTCCGGGCGATGTCAGAGAGAGCGACTGAGCTCCGTGGTCAACTCCTCGAGAATCCAGCCGAGGTAGTCGAGGACCTGCCGACCATCCTCTTCGAGTTGGTCGTGATCTTCCTCGACTTCGAGACCCATACGAGCTCCAAGTGTGAGACGCGCCTCGTTGACGACTCGAAGGAAAGAATCGGCCTCTTCGTCATTGAGAACCGTTGAGTCGTCGCTTTGGACGACCTTCCGAAAAACATCACGATCGGACTGGCGAACCTCGGCGAGCTCCAGACCCATGAGACGCCACCACTCCTCGTTGGACTCGGGATCGTCGAGATAGACGGGCACAGTGAGTCTGGTTGCAGCCGGATCGACACCCACCTCTCCGATCCCGGCAAGCAAAGGCAGAACGTCGGCAAGAAACACCTTCTCCTCGGGACCGAACGAGACCACTATCCCCTTGCGCGTTGTCTTGAAGTGACTCACCTCTCGATGGTCGCCCATAGACCGTGGTTGTGGAGTCGGAAGCAATCGATCTCAGCCTTCTCGCGGGGGCCATCCGAGACGATCGCCCTCCCTTCGTGATGCACCTGCAACATCAGTCTCGTCGCCTTGGCTTCGTCATGGCCGAAGAGCTTGCGGAGCACATACACCACATAGCCCATTGTGTTCACCGGGTCGTTCCAGACCACCACTTGCCATGGGCGATCGATATCGATTTCTTTGTCTGTGTCCGGCACGATCACCGGTGTCGGCTGCATTGCCATCTGCTTCAACATCGTACGCATCATTGGAGCGATCAGATAAGTGGTCTACCCCGAAGCCAGTCGTGTATTGCAAACAACCACGGCATCGGCGAGGTCGGGGTCGGCATAGGGGATCTCGGCGACCGGATAGGGACCACCGATCCCGTTGTAATCCGGTATCGGGTCGGGGAATTCCGGCACACCCCGTGATCTGACGCAGTCGCTGAACCTTTCCAGAGAATCGACCACGGCCTCCCTCAGGATCGGCGTGTCGGTCAACTCCAGCGCCCCTCTCTCCAGATGCTGCGAGCAAGCCGTGAGAGCGCTGACGGGGACGGGGTCGGAGAAGTCGATGTCTTTCATGACCAACTCGAGTCGCGGCCGACCCTGAGCGTCCAACGGAATCGGCTCGATATCGACGCCGCTCGCAACCAGACAATCGCGGAACATCTCGGTGGCCTCGGACGTGGCAATAGTGCTCGTCGTCGTGGTCGGGATGGTGGTGGGCGTGACCATCGTGATAGTGGGAGATGAGTCCTCGGACGTGATCGTGCACGCAGCCGCCGTCAACGCAAGAATCATGAGAGCGCTGACAAATTGAGGTTTCAAGCCGAGTCTGTGGCGGTCTCGAGGCCGTCGGCGAGAATCATGGCTATGTCTCTCACCGGGACGTCATCACGACCGAGTTCCTTGACACCGTCGTCGAGCATGACGAGACAAAACGGGCAGGCCACCGCTATCTCGTCGGCTTCGGTTGCCAGCGCCTCCTCGGCCCTCTCGATGTTCACCTTCTTCCCGACTCGCTCTTCCATCCAGAACCGCCCCCCGCCGGCGCCGCAGCAGAACGAGCGCGTACCGTGGCGCTCCATTTCCACGACCTGATTGCCAGAGCCGCCCACCACCTCGCGCGGAGCGAGGTATACGTCGTTGTACCGCCCTAGATAACAGGGATCGTGATAGGCGATCCTCTTGGGCTCGCCATTCGGCTTGGTCGGCTTGCGGATCCGATTCTGGTTGAGCAACTCCGCCAACAGTTGGCTGTGATGGACAACCTCGTACTTCCCACCGAACTGTGGATACTCGTTGGCGATGGTATTGAAACAGTGGGCGCACTGTGTGATGACCTTTTCCACACCGATCTCGGTGAAGATTTCGATGTTCTGGAGTGCGAGCTGTTGGAAGACGAACTCGTTACCCGAGCGACGGGCCGGATCTCCGTTGCACGCCTCCCTCGTGCCCAATATGGCAAAGTCGATCTCGGCGGCGTGAAGCAGCCGGGCCAAAGCAACTGAGACTGCGGTGTTGCGGTCGTCAAACGATCCCGCACACCCGACGAACCAGAGATACTCCGCAGAGGTTTTCCCATTCTCCCCGAACACCGGGATCTCGAAATCCAACTCTGATGTCCAATCCGCCCTTGCCTGCTGGCTCATCCCCCACGGGTTCGACTGGTTCTCCATGGCGACAAACGCCTTGCCCATCTCGGTCGGGAATTCCGACTCCATCATGGTCAAGTACCGCCGCATGTCGAGGATTCGATCGACGATCTCGATGTTGACGGGACAGATCTCGTCGCATGCACGACAAGTGGTGCAAGCAAAGACCTCGTCTGGATGAATGCGGTCGAACAGCGTTCCGGCACCCTCCAGGAGAGCGGTCGATGACACGGGCCCGGAGACACCAACGGCAGCCGCCGCCACCTCACCCGACTTGAGCACCATCTCCCTCGGGTCAAGAGGCTTGCCGGTGATGTTGGCGGGGCAAACGGCGGTGCAGCGTCCGCATACCGTGCATGCATCGGTGTCGAATATCTGCTTCCAGGTGAGGTCAGATACCACACTGACGCCGACTGTCTCTATGCCCTCGGCCTCCATGAGGTTGGGCATCTCCCGCATCGCACCCTTGGGGCGATCGCTGGGTGAGAGAAACATGTCTGCTGGAGACGTGACCATGTGTCGAAGCTTTGTGAGCGGGAGGATCATCAAGAAGAGAACGAAAGCCGCGGCGTGGGTGACCCAGAGGACCTGGTGCCATCCCGCCGCGCCGGCCTGATCGAAGAGGAACGAGATTGGATAACCGACAAAGGACCACATCTCATGAGCCGGCCTCCCGGCCATGGAGATCCGTGCCGCTTCGGTTGCCAGACCGGTTAGTCCAATGATGACCAGAACGCCGAGAATCACCGAGTCCTCTGGCCTGGTCTTGGAACGGAGGCGCCATGTCGAAATCAGGTATCGGCCGGCGATGGCGAGGGCGAGACCGGCCAGGTACATGATCGCTGCCAGATCGAGGATCGCCGAGTAGCCCATGTAGACCGGGCCGTGGAGAAACTTGAAGCCGGCCGGAAGAAGATGATCGATTTCCAGGATGACGGTTCCGAGAAACAGGACGAGGAATCCGTAGTAGATCAACGAGTGCATCACCCCGGCCCGAGGATCCCGCATGAGGGTCTTCATGGTCAACCCTTCTCGGAGATGGAGAAGACGCTCTCCCCACCGGCCGGTACGCCGGTCGGTCTGCCCCTGGCTCCAACTGGCCGCTCTCCGGGCGAAGAGGTGGAACATCAGCCAGGTGAAAACTGCGAGCCCAAAGTAGAAAAGCACCACCACCGGGGCAGGGATGTTCCCAAAGACCTCACGCCCCACCTCGAACTCCGGGTCCTCGGGAAGAGTCCCGAGAACGCCCAGCGCCAAGGTCGCCACAGCCGAAAGCACCCCCAGGGTCTCCAAAACGAAGGACGCCGTGATCCGCCGGGCCCCCACCTCGTCCTCCTGTCGCTCCGCGATCAGCGCCATGTGTGCCAAGTGTAGGGGCCGGCCGTCAATCACCAACCTCAGGCTCAGGTTCACAGAAACGGATGCATTCTTATCGAACGGTGAGTATCGCTTCGATGGATATAGAATCATCGCTTGACAATCGGTGTTCATGGACACACGCTACATTCGACAGCAATCGAATTATGAGGACACAGAGAACAATGGTCGAACTCATCACCCCCGGCGAAACGGTCCGCGACCTCAGATCGGCGACCCGTCCTATCCCCATCGAAATAGAGGACAGTGTGGCGTTCGAAATGATTCTTGCCATGTGGACCACCTTCAACCCGAACGAAACGAGCACCTCGTTCGAACTCGGCACGGAATGGCATGACAGAATCAAGGAACTGACACCAACCGATCTCGCGGAAGAGATCGTGATACTCGGCGGTCCCCATCTAGCCGTCTGGTTTGGCGTCGCCGGCCTACTCCACACCGCGCCCCATCCTCATGACCCGAGCCTTATGTTCGATTGGCTGGCCGACATCGACCCCAATCGGCTACGGCGCTGGCTGATCAGCTGCACCAGCGGCTGCAGCGACGCCTCCCTCATCGAGCAGGCTGCCAACGGCGATCCGGAGGCCCTTGAAGAGGCCTTTGCCGATGAAGGTCACGAGGGCAACATGGAACAGATCATCGGCCTCTTTGAAATGCCCGACAAGGAACTCCCCAGTCGCATTGCCAGAACGTTGCAGCGCTTTCGCGACAAGGTATTCGCCGAGTACGAGGAAGATTTTGGTGGCGCTATCGAACGTGCTGCTGCTGCCCGGCGGGCAATGGCAAACGGGGACGATGTCAAGAGTGTGATCGAGGAGGTCACCAACGGACTCGACCTAGACATCCCGCTAGGCGTTGCAAGGGTGGTGCTCATTCCTTCGGTCGTCACCCGTCCATTGTCCGTAATCGACCAGCAACGCGATTCGTTGCTCGTCTATTACGGGGTGGCAGATGAGTTCATCGACGTCGACCCGGAGGCGCCGCCGGCCTGGATGGTTAGGACCTATAAGGCACTCAGCGACGAGCGGAGGCTCCGCATCCTCCGGAGATTGCGCGAAGGGGACACTTCCCTCGACGAACTCACCGAGATGCTGGGCTTGTCGAAGTCAACGGTCCACCACCATACGAGCATTCTCCGGGCCGCCGGGCTGATCCGGATCCACGTATCGATCGACAAAAGCAGCAAGAAACGCATATACAGCATGAGGGATCAGGCGCTTGAAGACGCTTCGGGTTTTCTCGACTCGTATCTCAACCCGACCATCGGAGGAGTAGACCATGTATAGAGATTTCGTCCACACGACCCGGCACATCCACGCCCATCGTCTCCGCGAGATGGAGAACCGAGCCCAGCGGGACGCCGATCGTAGTGAGGCCCGTGCGGCCAGAAGCATCCGGACAGCATTGGGTCATGGCCTGATCGCCATCGGAGAGCGACTGGTTGAGCGCCCTTCTCCGAAACCATCTCTCGCCAAAGCCGCATGAGTCTGAGGTCATCTGCATCTTCAGCTTCCGAAGCCAGCCCTCACGAAGAACCAGGCATTCGATGGACGCTCGGCCAGACGGCGGGTGAGGTACGGGTACCACCGTGATCCAAACGGAAGGTAGATCCGGACCGGGTAGCCCTCGGTGACCAACTGCTTCTGCAACTCTTTTCTCACTCCGTAGAGCATCTGAAACTCGAACGGGCGGTTCCGCTCGGCTGCCAGCTCGCGGGCGAGTTCGAGCAACGACAGGTCATGGGTTGCGATCGCCGGTTTGGTCTCCTCCGACGCCATGAGCGTCTGCATCTGATCGACAAAAGCGGCGTTGATCTGGGGGTTGGAAGTGAGCGCAACTTCTTCAGATTCGACATACGCCCCCTTACAGAGACGGATATGCCCACCGAGCGGGATCAGTCGGGCGAGATCCTGAGGAGTTCGACGCAGGTAGGTCTGAATGGCGATCCCCAGATTCCCATGTTCTGCCTGAGCATTCTCGTAGAGCCGCACCGTCGAATCGGTGTATCGTGAATCCTCCATGTCGATCGTGACGCTTGTCCCGACCTTCTTCGCGCGCCGAGCAAGCAGGTCGATCGACTCCATGGCGAGGTCTTCGTCTACTGCCAGGCCGAGTTGGGTCGGTTTGACCGAGATGTTGGAATCGAGATCCTCGTCGGCGATACGGTCCAACGACTCGAGGTATTCCTCCGTAGCCTGGATCGCAGATGCGCGGTCGTGCACTTCTTCCCCCAGATGGTCCAACGAAACAAGCAGACCGCTGGAGTTGAGCTCTCGGGCTGCCACCACAGCGTCGTCGAGGGTGTCGCCTGCAACGAACCTCCTGGCCAGGGCTCTACCAGGACGGGTGGATGTGACGACCTTCTCCACAGGAGAGGCGCGAGTGATTGAAATGGTGAGCCTCGAAAAGAGGCTCAGACCTTGCCCCCGAGTTCCGTAGCCCGAATGGCCGCCGCACGAACGGCGTCCTCCACAAGCGCCCTGAACCCTCGCTCCTCGAGGACGTGAACCGCAGCAGCCGTGGTCCCACCCGGGGACGTCACCTCGTAGCGCAGTTCAGAGGCGCTCTTTGAGGTGTCCGTGAGAAGATGACCCGCCCCCCGAATGGTCTGATGGACGAACTTCTCTGCAATGTCCCTCGACAGGCCCTCGCGCATTGCCGCCTCGGTGAGCGCCTCCGCCAATAGAAAAACGTAGGCAGGGCCAGTTCCCGACACCGCGGTGACCGCATCGAGAAGCGACTCGTCCATGACCCTGACCGAGCCGACGGCGCCGAGAACCTCTTGGGCTGAGTCCAGGTGGCCCTCCCCGGCATACTTCCCAGCTGCGATACCCGTTACGCCCTCCCTGACCAGGGCGGGCGTGTTGGGCATCGCCCTGACTACCGCAACGGCGCCAATGCGTGACTCGTAGCTTTCTGTGGTCACCCCCGCTGCCAGCGATATCACGGTCTGGCTCTCTGCGACCGACCCCGAGAGCGTTTC
>JAZFTT010000020.1:0-4486 GCA_036446835.1 Acidimicrobiia bacterium | reverse complement strand
TTTTCGGCGACCGCGCGTACCCCGTCGAGGATACGCCAGGTCCCCTCGGTGTCTCTCACGTTGTACGCCTCCAAGCCTCGGGTTGGATCCTCGCCGAGGCGAGAGGCTCCGGTGGGTTTGGTGGTCCGTTCGTACTTCCCGGTGAGCCAACCGCCACCTAGCGGCGACCAGGGAAGAATCCCGACTCCCCGGTCGAGGCAGAGCGGGATCAGTTCGAGTTCTATCTCCCGAGCCAACAGGTTGTATTGAGGCTGCAAAGACGCCACTGGTGCCCAACCGTTGCGTTCTGTGGTCTGGATGGCCCGTTCAAGCTGCCAGCCGAGGAAATTGGATACGCCGACATACCGCACCTTCCCGGCTTCAATGAAGCTGTTTAGCGTCTCCATGGTCTCGTCCACCGGAGTGTTCGGGTCCCAGGCGTGGATCTGATAGAGGTCAATGACATCAACCCCGAGCCTGCGCAATGAGGCGTCCACAGCCCTATTGAGATAGGCCCTTCCAGCACCTCTATCGGCAGGATCGTCGCTCATTGGAAACCGCGCCTTAGTGGCGACGACCAGGCTGTCGACTCCACCACGCTTGGCCAGCCACCGGCCGATGATCTCCTCCGATACCCCGTGTGTGTAAACGTCGGCAGTGTCGATGAAACCGCCACCCGCCTCCACATAACGGTCGAGGATGGCGTGAGAAGTGGCCTCGTCGGATTCGTGCCCGAACGTCATAGTTCCGAGCCCAAAAACGCTCACCTCAAGACCGCTGGAACCGAGTGTCCGTTGCTCCATACCGACCAGCATAGGAGGCCACAACCCAGGCTAAATCCACCTCAAAGTCGAAATCGTGGCCCGCACATAACGGCACTTATGTGCGGAGCAGAATGCCCGGTTACAGGTGCGTGAATTTGTGGTTCAGCCCTTTCGAAGCTTGTGGCGGTAGGCAACAGCGGCGGACGCACCAGGTCTTAGGATTCGACGGTGAAGAACGAGCAAAGTTCCGTTTCGCGCTCGTTCTACGGCTGGCGCATCCTCGGTCTGGCAATCCTCACCGGGGGACTCACCGGTCCGGGCCAGACAATCGGTGTCAGCGTCTTCGTCGACCACTTCATAGCCGACCTCGGCATGAGTCGTTCAGAGGTCTCGACCGCATATCTAATCGGCACCCTCATCGCTGCCTTAGGGCTACCACGAATAGGCCAACAGGTCGACCGGGTCGGAGTAAGACGGGCGATGACGGTGATCGGGGTTGCCTTCGGAGTTGCCCTTATCGCAATGGCCGGTGTTCAGGGGTTTGTGACGCTCGCCATCGGATTCGTGGCGATTCGACTGTTTGGTCAGGGCGCTCTGATGCTGTCGAGCACGGTTGCCGTGACACTCTGGTTCGAGAAGCGCCGGGGAACGGTGCTCGGGATCTTCAGCACCGGCACTGCGATTGTCATGGCACTCGTCCCTGTAGGTCTGAGCCTCGTGATCGAGGGCTACGGCTGGCGTATCGCCTGGTTGACCTCCGCCGTGATCATCTGGCTGGTAGTCGTGCCCATCGCCCGTTACGGAATGATCGACAAACCATCCGACATCGGCCAGGTCCCCGATGGGCCGAATCCAAAGGCGAAAAAGCCGCCGAGGGAGCAAGTGACCGTCTCAGCCACACGTCGCGAGGCGCTCCGCACCAAGAGGTTTTGGACCCTCCTTGGCGCTTCGGCGACTGTCGGGATGCTCTCCACCGCTTTGAACTTTCATCAGATCTCACTATTAACCGACGCCGGCTTGACGGCGACCGAAGCAGCTGTGATGTTCCTGCCCCAGGTGATCGGGGCCGCTGCGGCCGGGCTGCTCTTCGGGTATCTCTCCGACCGACTCACTGGTCGATGGCTGATACCATTCGCAATGGGTTTGCTCACTCTCAGTCTTTTCCTGGCGGCAAACCTCAATCCGGGTCTCGCAATTGTGCTCTATGCGGTGAGTTTAGGAGCCGCCGGTGGAGCGACCCGCTCGGTCTCCGTCACTCTGCTGCCGAGATGGTTTGGAACCCGCCACATAGGTGAGATTCAGGGCATAGCGTCCTTCATCAACATCGCTTCCACCGCTCTGGGCCCTGTGGTCTTTGCCCTGGCCAGAGATGCCACCGGCGACTACAGCGGGGCCGCCACCTGGTTCGTCATCATGCCGCTGCTGGCTGGGATCGTGGCCACAACGATCAAGCCTGTCTTGCCGTCACGCTGATCCATTTGGCTGGTGGCTCTGGTGGGACGCCGCCTTGAACGTCTGATCCAACTGGGTGGTGCTATTGGCATTGAACTGACTCCAACCGAGAAAGCCGACCGTGACTATCGCCAAAGCCGCGACCGTCGAACCTTGTATCCGCATTTCAGTCCCTCACCATCGACGGTACTCACCGCCCAACGACACAGCCCGCACATAACGGCACTTATGGGTGCCTAGCCAGCTGCCGTCGCGACTACCACTCGGTGTCGTAGAAGAGATCCGACTTCTCGTAGGTGTCGAAGTTGGCGCACACCGGACACTTGTAGGTCTTGTCCTCGATAGTCGCCTTCTCGAAGTCCTCGCGCGGCATACGAACAGACGCGGGGAACAGGACGCCGCAGTTAGTGCACCTCAGAACGAGATGATCTGGTATTTGGCTGACGACGGTGACGGTACCGCTCACCGGAATCACGGGTACATAACGGCACTTATGGGTGGTCTGGTTTGAGTGTCGGGACCGGCTGAGGAGTCCGGTTGCGGATCAGAATGACATCGACCGAGCAGGGTGGCTGGTCGTCACTGTCCCCATTCCTGAGGAGGTTCAGAGTATCCCTCGACGAAGTGCCAGTACTCCCGAAGACCGCGGCATAATCCTTGAGCGTCGAAGTCCAGGAGTAGGCATCCAGGAAGCGTCACCTGGTCTCCCGAGACGCGCATAGTTGTCCAGAACTCGACCGCCACCCGAGATCCGTCGATGAAGGGGCGTCCCATGCGAACCTCGACGTCGCTCTGTGACTCCGTCACCGAACTCCAGTATGCGGCCACCCCCTCACGGCCGAGATACGGTTCTTCAAAGATGTTCGCCCGATAGCTGCTTTTTGCGGTGAACAGGGCGGCGGCAGCCTCAGGATCACGGTTTTCCCATGCCAACCGGTAGGCCTCAACCCACTCGTCAACAGTCATTTGCATTCTCCTCATCTCCGAAGTGCCGATGCTATGCCGCGAGCGAACAGAATGTTTCGACACCGCGAGTTGTGGGTTCGGATTAACTCGCCAATTCGTCTCTGAGAGCCTGCGCGGTGGCATCAAGTGCCTGGAGAGCGGCCGGGATTGCCTGGGGCATGCCGTAGAAGCCATGGATCTGGTCGCCGAAGTGAACGTGTTGGACGGCCACGCCGTTTGCTTTCAGCTTGTCGGCGTAGGCCAGCCCTTCGTCTTGGAGCGGGTCGTAACCGGTGGTTAAGACGAAGGCTGTTGGACATGTCGAAAGCACTGGGTCGGACGCATACAAAGGTGAAATCTGTGGATCTTTGAGATCGACGTCGAGGCCGCCCAGATAGTGGTCCCGGAACCACAACATCCAGGCCTTTGTCAGCAGGAAACCCTCGGCATAAGTGTCGATAGAGGGAAAGCTGAATGTCATATCCAATGATGGGTATATCAGAACCTGGAGTCCGAATACACCGGGTCGCATCTGAGAAATGACCGCGGCAAGGTTGCCACCGGCAGAATCGCCCCCGACGGCTAGCAGAGCCGGGTCTCCGCCTAGTTCGGACGCGTTAACAGCCAACCAGTCTGCAACGGCGAAGGCATCCTCGACAGCAGCCGGGAATTGGCTTTCGGGAGCGAGCCGGTAGTCCAAACTGACCACCACACATCCACTCCTGTTACACAGCTCTCGAACAGTGGGATCGGCCCTTTCAACGCTGCCGATAACCCATCCGCCGCCATGCATCCACTGGAGCACAGGTTTCGACCCGGTCCCTTCAGGGGTGTAGACCCGAACCGGAACACCAGCAACCTCCCTTTCCTCGACTTTGGCCACATCAGCCACCACAGCGTCGGGATCACGTAACTCTTCGAAGACATTGCGACACTCCTCGGGAGTCATGCTCTCGAATGCTGGAATCTCAAGAGCCTCGAACAGATCAAGAA
This sequence comes from Acidimicrobiia bacterium, assembly GCA_036446835.1. GTDB lineage: Bacteria > Actinomycetota > Acidimicrobiia > Spongiisociales > ZC4RG35 > SZUA-217. Next base: position 353 of record JAZFTT010000020.1, on the reverse strand, counting down.
CACCCTGTGCCGATGGGTCAACTGCCATTACACCTCCCAATCATCATGGAAAGTACACCAACGCAAACACCGGGACTCCATGACCCACACATAACGGCTCAGTGTCATGCTTCGGGCTTCGCCCGGCGGGCTGGTTCTACGTAACGGTGCCCACGGTTCGTGTGGCTTGTTGAGTGTTTTGCCGCCTGTCGGGCGCGCCGGACCGGCCGGCGTGGCTTGATAGGAGAGTGACCTCCCGGCCTGCACTGAGGCGTGCCCACCGACCGGTCCTTGACGACCCCTCAACAAGGAGGAATCAGGGTCATGGTTGTACTTGGAACGGATGCGCACAAGCGGAACCACACGGTGGTGGC
>JAZFTT010000019.1:0-4623 GCA_036446835.1 Acidimicrobiia bacterium | reverse complement strand
CTCTCCTTCCACCGAAGGGACGTCAACGGCTGGGTTCGCTCCAGCGGCGCAAGCCGACAAGACCAGTGTCAGGACAATGACAAGTAGGACGAATCGCAGACTCTTGGACATGTTGGGTTCTCCTATCTCAAAGGGCAGCCGGTTTCAGCTCATTGGAGGCTGAATGGTGGGTACCGGTCGGTGACGAGCAGGAGTGTGTAAGCCTGTACACGCAAACCCCACCTGGCCACCCCGACCACGTAGTCGAACAGCCCCCGTGGATAACGCCCGGTGAAGAGGACAGCAAACCAAGCAATCAATATCGCGAAGACGGCACCGACCACCAGAACGGCGAGCACGATGTAGTGGGGGATGGCAAGCAGCCATTTCACCAACGGCAGAAAACGATTGAGGTCTCCTTCGACGTCGGGATAGTCGATTTCGACATGCACCGACTGCTCATCGGTGGTCGAGGGATACTCATCGGTGAGCAGAGCCAGGTAGGCACCGACTCGCATTCCGAAACGAGCGAACTCTCGACCGAAGTCAAACCACCAGCGTGGGTAGCGCTGTCGGAACACGATCATCAGCATCGTGGCAGCGAAGAGCCCCGCGACTATCCCCCCGCCGCTCTCCGAGGCCCTGGACACTATCGTGCCGGTCTCGGTGACCACGATGGTTACCACGGTCGAATTCGAGGTAGCTGACAGCAACCCTGCGACGATGAGGATCGGGATGGCCCAGATCAGACGGAAAAACGTCGAGAACCGGTCCAGCTTCTCCGGATAGTCGATGTCTAGGCGAGCCGGGTACAACTCGGCTTCGGTAACCACGATATGCCTCCTTCGTTGTGACAACACATACCGGCCTGACACTACAGGTCACGGCCCAACCGCTGCTGCCGTTTGCACTGGTCTGGAAGATCAGAGATCGGGGTGAGAATGGCCAGGTGGACTGATTTCTTCTCCTCGACTCGACGCCCCTCATTGGATCATGATCACGACCGCCAGAGCGAGAATCACCAGATTGCCCATAACCACGGCGATCGTCTGCGTCCGAGAGGTGAGGCGACTGCCGGCAAACCCTCCGATGACAGCAAGCAGGGTCTGCCAGGAAAGGGATGCGAGAAACGCTCCAAGAACGAATACCACCCCGGCGCCCGCAGTCAGATTCGAGGCGACACCAAGACCGATTATCACGGCGGCGAAATAGACGATGGTGGTCGGGTTGATGATGGTGAGTCCCAGGAACCGGGCGTAGGTGGCGGCCAACTCCGATCGGTCGGGATAGGCGAACTCGGTTTCCTCGAGCGAGGTTCGGGCCCTGCGGAGACCCATGATTGCAATGATCACAAGGACGATTGCACTGACGATTCGCAGCGAGTCGCCGACCGAATCGACGGCTCGGGCCAGTGCCGCCCCTCCGAGCACCGCCAGTCCTGCATAGACCAGGTCTGCGGTGGCCGCGCCTGCTCCAGCAGCGAAAGCGCATCGAAACCCACACTTGATACCCACCTGAACGATGAGAATTGCAATGGCACCCACCGGGATAGCAATGCCGTACCCGGCGACCACACCTGTCAGAAAGGCTTCCACGAATCGGCAAACATAAACGTGGAAAGAGACCGGAGCCGGCCCAACCTCAAAACCTTGCCTATAACCGAGCCCTTTGCTCGCCCATTAGCCAGCGCCTGATTGATGTGCCTGGCCACCCTCGGAGAGTCTTTGCCTTCCGGCGGATGATTGTGGTTGAGCCAAAAGGCTATCGACGACGATTGAAGCGAGTGATTTGCGGTCTCTGTCCAGAGGTCAGCGATTTGTTCGACGGTTAGTGATTCACCAAATAGGAAATGGACCTGCTTTCCTCCTGTCGTCGAGAGGGTGGCAAGGCCCAAAGATTCCTACCGAGTTTCTGCTTCCGTGTTTAGCGTCGCCGGAAGCGTCCACGACGTGCCTCCGATGATAGCGAGACCTCGCACGTAACGGCTGCGGTTTGACATGGCGCTCAAGTCGGGTTGTCGGGGTAGAAAGAGATGCGAGCCGGGGACTCTTCAACGGTTCCCGTTTCTCCGTCGGGCCAGTCTGTTGGGAACTGAACAGCGGATTGTTGGTGGGACAATCGCCGTATACCTTGCAGCGAAACTGTTCTGGGAACCACACGTCCCGACGATTCTCGCCGCTCTGGCGACCGCGGTGTTGATGGCAGTATTGAGCGGGCGCGTGGAAACGGGCAGCGGAGAAGCGACAGCATTGCTACCAGTGTTGGCGACTCCCGAGGTCACGATCGCTTCGATCGTGACCGTGCCCCTGTGATGCTGGTCCTAATCACGGTTCAGGCCAATATCCCAGCAGCGGTCTTCTCGAGAGGACAGGGGTACGAGCCTCTAGAGAGACTGATATCTGTGGTGGGTGGAGTTGGGACAACTGGCTCGTCCCTGCTGGGCGCAGTGGGATTGTCCCTTTCTCTGCCTGCAACGGCCTACACGGCCGGACCGATGCCGGCGCTTCCGCAACACGGTACTGGTCGGGGTCCGCTTATCTGGGGTCCCCTGTTCTCCTTCGCTATCACTCTCTCCGAACTCACCCTGTTCGGTTTCGGCCCTTTCTTCTGTGCAATCGTCGGAGGGATCGGCGTTTCGCTTCTAGTTGAACGTCCAGCTTTAAGAGGCCTCCACGCTTCGTCCTAGATGGGCCGTACATATAACGGCACTTATGGACGGCTGACCCAGCGAGCATATTGCCGGATATGCGCGCATCGGGAGCGAGGCTCCGAACTGCGGGGACGGAAGAACGTGAGGTCTCGCTCTTACGCCTGGGCTTCCAGTAGGTCCTTCAAGGTCGCGACATCGTTCGCAAGTTGTCTTTTGACTATGCGGGTCAGGATTGGCTCGGCTAGCTTGAAAAAGCCGGTTGCCTCCAAGTCACCCGCGATAGTGACTTTCGTGCCACCGTCGCTGCCCTCAAACGAAAGGGTTTCCACGATCGGAACAGGCCCCGACGTGGTCTTGGCTACGTACCTATTGTTCGGCTGGTACTCGGTGACCTCGTAGTCGGATTCGAACCGGCGACCCAAGAGCTGGGTAACCCGAGTCGATGTAGTACCCACGCCAAGGGAACCCTCCGAAGTCTGGGTCGCTTCCGTTACCGGTCCAGCCCACAACGCGAGGTTTCCGATGTCAGTCGAAAAGGCGAAAACCTCCTCAACGGGTCGGTCGATTATTGCACTCGCTTCGAGTCTCATCCTTGTTCCTCCCAACGTTGTCACGTCATACGTCAACACATCGGTTACATGCGGAGGGACCCGCTCCCTCCAGAGCTAGCCTGCCTACAAAGCCAGACCTCGGTCAATGAGTTAACGGCTTCATTCTCCAGACGCAATCGGCTCACTGTTGTCTGCTCGGTGACGATCAGTAAAGGACTGTTGACGACAGTGGCGTAGGACACCTGCCGTTGAGGCACTTATGGCGGCTCGGCTTGGTTCGAAACACCTTATTCGGTGGTCATCCTCGAATTCACTCGGATTGGTAGATCGACTTTGGCCAGTTCTGAAAATCGACTGATGAAGCTGTCACCGGCGGGGTGTCCGTTCGTCTCGAAGAGAACGCCATGCTCATCCTGTGGGGAAGCATCGAACGGACAGTCGCCAATCGCATGTGCGCCGAAGCACACCAACACCACGTCTCGTTCTGGTTCGATGAGAGACCGATCCAGATTCGGCCCGGCGTCAGATACGTCGATTATCCACGCGCCTGTAGAAATGTCATGGAGGACCGCGCCAGGTAGGCCGCGGCTAACTGACTGATGGAAATTGGCCGGTGTTCTCATGGTCATCTGTATGTGCGCCGGGGCCGCTCTTCAACCCCGGCTTCCCACTTACTCAACCAACCGCCGGAATGTGGCAGCGGGTAGGGGCGAAAGACATAGACCGGGTACGCTATTTGGCCTATCCACACATCCTCACTGGAGGTGCCACCGTGCCGATTCCACCGCGCACATGCCGGCACTTATGGGTGCTGGGTGGGGCGCCTTTTTTGTCGTGCAGCGGACTGTTCAGGTGAGTAGGCTCGGTCGGACACGACGAGAGGACCCAAAAATGCTTTCTGTAGCAGTCGTTTTCTTCACTTTCGCCCTTGGGGCTTGGGTGATCGGCCTATATCTCGTAGGTATGGGAGCCGAACCCTCAGAGGGGGGCAGCAACCCGCTGGTAACGGTGGGTTGGATAGAGGTGGTAGTCGGCGTAATCCTGGCCAGCCAGGTCTTTATCCTGGTGCAGCAGTCCGGTGGCGACGCCCTGATTCTTACTCTTGCTGGGTTGGTCTTGCTCTTCGCCGTGTTCTTCACCTCATTCGGGGTGGCACTAGTAACGGGTGCGGACCTGCGACCGATCGGCAATCTGGCGATACCTGTAGGGATTCTGGCTGCGTTCTACGTGACGTTTGATCTCTTCGACGACATCATCTTGTTCCAGTCCTCCACCATCCTGTGGGGGGTGGTCTTCCTACTCGTCGCCGGGTTCACCTACGGCAAGGTTGGAGCCAAGCTGCTCGGATACGCACTTGTAATCACCGGGCTGTGGGGGTTTCTCCCTGCGGTGTATCTGGCACTCAACCAGCCCATCCCCTGATACAAGGACAAACTCGCGGCA
>JAZFTT010000018.1:0-10704 GCA_036446835.1 Acidimicrobiia bacterium | reverse complement strand
GCGATCGGTCACCTTCCCCGCCATGGACAGGGCTGCCGACTCGTTGTGCTCGACCGGATCTCGCCGCTTGTATACGAAAGCCACAGAAGCACCAAGGTGTCTGGCGTAGCGCTCAGCCCGCTTCACACCGCCGGAGTCCGGTGAGAGGACTGTGGTCTTGCCCTCGATCTTGTCTGCCAGGTAGTCGGTGAGAATGGGAAGTGCGGTCAGAGAGTCAAATGGCTTCGAGATGAATCCCTGGAGTTGGCCTGTGTGCAGATCGACGGAGACAAGACGATCGGCCCCGGCCTTCATGAAAAGATCGCTGATGAGCCGTGCCGTGATCGGCTCGCGAGGAAGCACCTTCTTGTCCTGCCTCGAGTAGCCAAAGAACGGCATGACGGCGGTGATGCTCCGAGCAGATGCCCTCTTGAGGGAATCGATCGTGATCAACTGCTCCATGATGTTGTCATTGATGGGATGGCAATGGCTCTGGAGGACGAAACAGTCGGAGCCACGAACACTCTCGGTGGGCCGGACATAGATTTCGCCATTTGCGAATGAGGATCTCTCCAACGGACCGAGTTGGATACCGAGAACCTCGGCGACTTCCTCAGCGAGCGGCTCGTTTGAGCCGCCGGTGAAAACCATCATTCGGTTGCGTGAGACGATGTCCACTTCAGTCCTCGGACTCATTTGCGGCTTTTCGCGCTTCGCGACGGTCAGCGTAGCCGGGTATCTCTATTTGCTCAGATCGCTCCACCGCCAGCGCCCCCTCCGACACGTCTTCGGTGATTACCGAACCCGCGCCCGTTACCGCTTTGTCACCGATCTTGAGAGGGGCGACGAGCATGGTGTCCGATCCGATGAAGACGTCTTCGCCTATCTCTGTCTGATACTTCCCGTCTCCGTCGTAATTACACGTGATGGTCCCGGCGCCGATGTTGGACCGGGCTCCGATGGTGGCGTCCCCCAGATATGCGAGGTGGGGGGCTTTGGCGTCCCTGCCAAGCGTCGTGTTCTTGGTCTCGACGAAGGTCCCTGCCTTGGCTCCGTCTTCGAGCACGGATCCAGGACGAAGCGAGGCATAAGGACCCACTTCGCAGTTTTTGCCAATACTTGCCGAACGCAGAACCGAGTACCAGACGGTCGAGCCCCGACCAATCGAGGAGTCCACGGCGAAAACGTCCGGCCCGATCCGGGCGTCGGCTGCCACCGTGGTTGAGCCCTCGAGATGAACACCCGGATAGAGGCGGGCGCCGGGCTCGACACGAACCGTGTCGTCGACGTATGTCAGGTCCGGATCTTGCATCCACACACCGGACTCCATGAGTCGGCTGTTGGTGCGTTGCTGGAGAGCCTTTCGTGCTTCTGCTAGCTGGTCCTGGGAATTGATTCCCATCACCTCCTGGGTCGATGCCATTACTGCCTCCAGTCTGTCACCTTTGCCGACCAGAATCCCGGCAACGTCTGTCAAGTAATACTCACCCTGGGCGTTGTCATTGGAGACTTCCTGGAGTGACTCCTCGAGATGCCCGGCTCGAAAAGCGTAAACGCCGGCGTTGATCTCGGTGATGAGCCGCTGCTCGGAGGTGCAGTCTCGGTCCTCCACAATCCCAACCACTTGTCCCGCGCCATCCCGCACCACACGGCCGTAACCTGACGGATCGTCGAGATCGGTCGTCACTATCCTCGCGGCCTCGCCGGAACTCAGGTCAGCCAGGTCGGCGATGAGACCATGAGTGAGTAGCGGCATGTCGCCGTAGAGAACGACAATCGTGTCGCCCAGATCGAGCGAAGGGATGGCCTCGAGACCGACCTGTGTTGCATGACCGGTTCCAAGTTGCTCTTCCTGGAAGGCGACGACAACGTCCTCAGCCAGGACGGATCGCACCCGATCAGCACCGTGACCGATCACCACAACGGTCGAGGCCGGCTGGAGTGGACGGACCGCCTCCAGGACCCAACCGATCAGCGTCCGACCGGCGAGCGGATAGGCAACCTTGGGCAGATCCGACATCATCCTCTTGCCCTGACCTGCAGCGAGGACAATGACGTGTACTGACAACTGGCTCACCTTTCGAAGTCGGCTGGGGAGGCAGGACTCGAACCCGCTCTTACAGGACCAAAACCTGCCGTGCTACCGGTTACACCACCCCCCACTTGGGGTTATGCCCAGGTTACCGCCAGGGCCGCTAAAGGCTAGACAGGAGCTACTCCATGAGATCTCAGCCCCACGCCGACCGCCACATCGCAGAGGTCGGTGACCGATGAGGCGGCATCCTCCGCTTCTGCTGTCGACCCGAAGTATCCGAAACACGCCGAGCCTGACCCGGTCATCGAGACCGCTGTCCCCCACATCTGGCGCAAATCGGCGATGAAGTCCCCAAGACCGGGCTCGATGTCGAGCGCAGCAGGCAAAAGGTCGTTGCGCAAAGGCATACCGTCTCTGAGCTGGGGTGGCAGACCTGCGTTGGCTACAACCTCACCCCGTGGGCCTTCCATCTCGTCCCAGCGCTTGTAGACGTCAACCGTGGCCAGACCGAAGCCGGGAACCGCAATCGCCACAGAAAACCCTTCGAGTGGCTCGACAGCGGCGACTGTCTCCCCTACTCCCGTCATCAAAAGCGAGCCGCCGGTCAGGAACAATGCGACGTCTGCCCCCACCTCCGGCGCGATCTCAATCGCGAGCGACTCGGAAAGGCCTCCCATGTCGACAACGGCTTTGAGGGCGGCGGCGGCGTCTGAGCTTCCCCCACCCAAACCGGTGCCTATCGGAAGACGCTTCTCCAGCGAAAACGACAAAGGGGACACGGTTCCTCGCGTCCGCGCCACCTTCAAGGCCTTCAAGACCAGATTCTCCCCCACGTCGATCTCGGCGCCCGTGATCTCGAGCGTGTCCTCCCCTTCGCCTTCCTCAACGCTGAGTTGGTCGCACCAGGAAACCGTTTGAACGAGTGACTCCAGAGGATGCAAACCGTCGGAGCGTGGCGGAGTGACCAGCAAGGACAGGTTGAGCTTGGCGGGCGCTTCGTAGGTGGTCATTCCACGACCTCGGCGAGACGCAAGTAGTCGGAAGGCGCAAGGTTCTCTGCCCTGTCAGTCGGATCCAGACCTGCTTCGATCAGGACCGCCACCGGATCATCGAAAACCGAGCCCAGCGATTTCCGTAGCATCTTCCTTCTCTGTCCAAAACCGGCTCGTGCGATCATCACCGCCTGGTCGGAATGTGGTGGCGAAGGCTTCCTGGTGAGCAACACAACGGCGGACTCCACGCGAGGCGGCGGATAGAACACCTGGGGCGGAACCCGAAATACAATCGACGCCTCGGTATAGATACCTGCCACAACAGACGGCACCCCGTAGTCGGAAGAGCCCGGGGGGGCGGTAAACCTTTCAGCCACTTCTCGTTGGACCATCACCACGAATCGTTCGATCGCCTCGACCCTTCTGACCGCGTCGATGACAAGCGGAGTCCCCACGTTGAAAGGAAGGTTGGCGACCATGGCCCAGCGCCCGCTGTCGAACTCCTCCATAAAATCCACCTTGGTGACATCGCAGAATCGCAACTCGACGTCGAGACCTCTTGTCACCTCTTCGAGAACAGGTTTCAGGCCCTGATCGATCTCATAGGCCACGACGTGGGCGCCTGTCTTCGCCAGCGCCCGGGTAAGGGTCCCCGTACCTGCCCCGACCTCGATGACATTGTCGCCCGTTCCCACCGCGGCAACCGAAACGATCTTCCTGGTGATGTTGGCATCGGCCAAGAAGTGCTGGCCAAGACGATGAATGGGCGTCAGCCCATGGGCCTCGAGAAGACGGGCGATCTCAGTTCGGTTCTGTGCGGTCATGGTTTGAAGATCCGGGTCGCGTTGGAGGAAGTGACCGCGGCCACTTCCTCGACATCCATCCCCCACACCTCGGCCAGTGCCCGACCGACAAAAGCCACCCATGCCGGTTCGTTTTGCTCGCCCCGATGCGGGGGCGGCGCCAGGTACGGGGTGTCGGTCTCGACGACGGCGCGACCCGGAGGCACAAGAGCTGCGCCAAGCCTGATGGTCTCCCCGGTCTCGAACGCAAGAGGTCCCGAGAAGGAGAAGGTAACACCGAGATCGAGGAAGCGCTTGGTCCATCTGGTTCCTCCGGTCCAACTGTGCAACACCGTCTGGTCCCCGACCCCAGTCTCATCGATGATCTCGTGAACACGAGCGAACGCGTCGCGACAGTGGACGATGATCGGCTTGCCAAACCTCAGGGCCAACTCGATGTGACCCCTGAACGATGCCTCCTGCTGGTCCCGTGGTGAGAGATCACGATAGAAATCCATGCCCGTCTCACCGATGGCAGCCGCCCCCGGAGCCATTTCCTCGATCGCCTCGCGTTGGGAGGGCCAGAGGGTCGCTTCGTGAGGATGGAGTCCGGCCGTTGGCAACACCCTGCCTGGAAACTCCGCTGCCAGTGCGAGCGACTCCCGGGAGCTCTCCGCGTCAACACCCGGGGCAACCAGCCAATCCACTTCAGGGGCGCGATCGAGCAATACGGACGGCTCGCGCCCGTCCAGTTGGAGATGGCAATGCGTGTCGACCCAGGTCATCGTTTCCGAGACGCTAATCCCGACCGACACGAGTCCCTCCCAGACGGGTAGGCTCGCTCGCCGTACATGGATTCAGGCATCACCAGGAAAATCGACGACCTCGGACGGATCGTCATACCCGCCGAGACACGACGAATGTTCAACATCCATGAGGGTGATCAACTGACTGTCTCGGTGGAGGGCGGAAACATCCTGCTCCGCAAGGTGACCGACACCTGCACGTTCTGCGGAAGCGACACCGACGTGAGCCAGTTCAAGGGGAAGGGTGTCTGCTCAACCTGTCGGTCTCAGCTGAGGTCCTGACCCTCCAGCAACCCCTGGTAGATAAGACGTCGGGAAACACCTGAGTCACGGGCCACAGTTCGCGCCGCATCGGACGGTGAAGTCCCGGCGTCGACGAGAGATTGCGCCTCGGCAATCGCTGCCTCGGCTGTCACCGGTGCCATCGGACTTCCTTCGAGGACCAGGGTCAGCTCGCCCTTGGTCTCCCCCGACCATTGCTCCACCGCTTCTCCGAGGGTTCCGACCCAAACTTCCTCGTGCAGTTTGGTCATTTCCCGTGTCACCGCCACCCTGCGATCAGCACCGACGGCATCGAGAAGATCCCTGAGATCGCCGGCAACCCTATGAGGACTGGCGAAAATGACTACCGGTCGATCATCGAGCCCAAGCTGACGCAACCGCCCGTTCCGCTCCTTGCCCTTTCTGGGAAGAAAGCCTTCGAAAGAGAAACGATCCCCGCCAAAGCCCGACAACGTGATCGCCGTCGTCACCGCGGACGGTCCGGGAATGACCGTCAGCGACAAACCTTCGTCCTGAACCAATCGCACCGCCTCCGCACCTGGATCCGAGATGGTGGGCATGCCGGCATCGGATACCAGAGCCACGATCTTGCCGGCTCGGACGTCATCAACGAGTCTGCGACTGCGAGCCTTCTCGTTCCCGACGAACAGAGACTGCGCCTTTGTCTTCGTCCCGATGTGCTGCAGGAGCTTCGATGTGCGTCTGGTGTCTTCCGCGTAGATCACATCGGCCGTCATCAGCGTTTCACGAAGACGATCCGAGACATCACCGAGGTTCCCGATCGGCGTGGCGCACACATAGAGGCGACCTTCAGACACTGCGGAGCTCCAATATCACACCGGGCTCAGGTGCTTCGGCCCCCAGGGGAAGCTCGAGAACATAACGACACCCCGGAAACTTGGCGATCCGCCCGGGTTTGACCACCTGAGTGGCTGCCACCTTGAAACGTGCGGTGAGGCCAACGGCTCGGAAAGGAGTCCCGACTGCAAACCCGTGCACCGAACTGGTCTTGATCAGCACCGAAGCTCCCGGGGGCAGACCCTTGAGACCACGCCATCTCTGCCGAAACGTGCGGGCCTCGCTGATTGGCCCGTATCTTGTCGCACCAGCCTGAAGGAAGACCTGATCCATATGGCAAACTTAGGGGACAGTCGACGACGGGGGAAGGGACCTGAGTCAGCCGAGACCGACGGCCGCTCGAATCAACTCGCCCACAGAGGTCTCGTCAGCGGCTATGAAGTAGAGAACACCCTCCTCGGTTTCCACCCAGACAAAGTCTTCGTCAGGAACCGCCGTCCGGGCATAGTCGAGAAGGGCTGAGCGGAGCTCTTCGAGGTCACGCGCGGTGTCGCCCTTGTAGACGAGCAGAAATGCCGCATTCTCTCCATCGAACCACTGGTGATAGCTGTCGCCACCCCACCCATCGGCTGCCTCGGCTCCTATGGACTCTCCGAGCACCTGGTCGATCATTATCCGAAAGCCCCCTTCGCCCCATACCGATGTGCGTTCGAGGTCGTAGTTGTTGATCGTGATGGCCGGCAGCTCAACGACAAGCGGAAGATCCCGCTGATAATCGGCCGGAGTGATCACTTGCTCCGAAGACCCGGGAAGACCCGGGAACGTGGAGTACGCGTTGTTGACAGCATTCCAGTCTCCAGCCGCGAAAAGCTCCTGAACGAACCCGAGACCGGTGTCGTAGGGGAAGAGAAGCGAGTCGCGAATGAACTGAGGAACGGCATCAAGACTGGAACTGTCGATTTCCAGAGACTCCGCCACGAAACGACCCAACTCCTGCTGGGAGAGGCTCTGAACCCACATCACCTCCGCCAACGTGGCGTCCCCTTCGATGAGGGCCTGGTAGGCGGTCGCCTCGTCGAGCCGCTCCTCGTCCACCATCGCCCGGAATAGGGCGTCGAAGCCATAGTGCTGATCGGTCAGGGCATGGACCAATTCGTGCAGCATGGTCCCTTGTTGGAGGAGGCTGAGACCCTCCTGACTGGCCGGCACCACGATCTCGCCGGTCTCACCGTCGTAGAAACCCGCAACCTGGTCGCCGTACAGATCGGTGAGCATGGATTCGAGGTCGGCCTCCTGATCCAGGAGGCCGAGCAGTTTGTAGAGAGCGTCGTCTGCCGGGAAGTCCTCGGCCTCTTCTTCGATCAACCCCCGAACACGTGCTTCCAACTCCGCATCGGTGACAACCGTGATGATTGGAGGCGACAGGAATGGAAGGTCTCTGATTTCCTGCACTGTGATGATCAGATCCTCCAGTTGGTTCTGCACGCCCGCAGATAGGTCCGTCAGATCGGAGAGATCGGGCGGCGTGACCGGTGGCATCGCCTCGGTCGTCGTAGTGGAGCCCTCCGGTGTGGTCGTGACTGTCACAGGAGCGGATGAACCGGGAGCAGTCGCCCCTCCGGCAACTGTGCTCGAAGTAACGACCGTTCCGATCGTGCATGCCCCGACGACCAGAATCATGGCGATGAAGAAGACGAGACGGCGAAGCATCATCGTCAGGTTATCGACCACCCATCTCTAGACCTGACCTTGCGCACCATCGCCGGAAGCGTCCTGATCGTTCTATTGGTCGCAGCTTGTGGCCACCTCGAGCGAGTGACGCCCTGAGAGCAGTGAATGACCCCGACGAGGTCGTTGGCTTCTTCGACTTCACCAGCGGCACGGATAAGACATTCGGAGTCTTCGTTTGCGGTTCCGCCGAGGAGGTCGTCTTGGATTCGGTCGAGGCGATCAACATAGAGGGTGAGATCGAGCTGCTCGGCGGTCTCGTCTACGAAGCCAACGACGGCTATGTCGGCGCCGTGGACGGATTCCCTCCAACCGGCCTGAGCGAGGACACCCTGACGGGGATCGAGGGAGCGGTCGTCTCCACGATCTGTGACGACTCCGATCCAGCCCACCGAACCCAGGTGCTGGTAGGTGCCAACAGGGTTGGCCCGGGTGGAGGGTCCATCGAGGGGATCAGGATCATTCACGACGACGGGTTCCTCGAGATCACCGACTACACGATCATCCTGTGTGGCGACGACCTCGAGTATTGCGAGGAATACGCCCCGGAGACCTAACCCGGATTGCCGCAAGACTTGACGTCAGTCGTCTTCCGACTCTGAGATCTCGATTATCAGTTCACCGTGATCCCACCTTGCCCGGTATTCGACCTTGAGGGTCTCGCTTTCGAATTCGATGTCAACCTCGGGCGGCCCCACCTTGTCGACCTCGACCCGAAAACCGGCGGCCGGGGAAGCGGCTTGAAGAACGACCTCATCGGGTCGGTACTTGACTACGACGGTTCCACCATTCGTTGCAGTTGTCTTCACCGTCCATTCAACGACCGTGGAGGTCGTCGTCGAGGATGGAGCAGACGTGCTGGGCGCGGTCGATCGGGTCGTCGTCGTTGTCGCGCCGGGAACCGTCGTGGCCGTTGGTGCGGAGATCGTCGTCGGAGTCACCACGGTGGTAGCCGTCCGAAGTGTCGTCGTGGTGGATTCGCCGCTGTGTTCGAGTTGGGGGGCCGCCACGTTGAGAGGCGACGAAGGGCGCTCGCTGACCCGCTCATCGGCGGCGCTGACGATCTGCCAGGTGAGGGCTGTGGTCAGAACCACCACCACAAGCCACCCGCCCGCCAATGCCAGTCGTCTCACATAATGATTGTCACAGGCCCGGGGTTCTTTGCCAGTCAACAGTTCGTCAAGGTTTCCTCAAGGAGGAGGTTGCCGATCCAAGCGACATATAACCTGGCAGCCGTGGCCAAGATCGTCCTGATCGAAGATGATGTGGAAATTCGGCGTCTGGTGGCCCGAGCGCTTTCCGAGCAAGGCCACGATGTTGAGAGTGCCGCGATGGCGATGGAGGGTCTTCAGTTGACCGTGAAGGACGCCCCTGATCTCGTGATCATGGACCTCGGCCTCCCCGATCTCGACGGGACCGAACTTCTCCGCATGATTCGCTCTGTCAGCGAGGTTCCCATCATCATCATCACCGCCAGAGGGGCGGATGACGTCGTGGTCAAGACTCTCGATGCCGGCGCTGACGACTATCTGACAAAGCCATTCTCTTTGACACAACTCGAAGCAAGGGTGAGAGCCGTGCTGCGTCGGGGATCGGCGGCGGACGCGGACGGGGACGGGCCGATTCAGGTGGGCGACCTGACGCTGGACGCCGCTTCTCGCGAGGCGACCCTGGCCGGTGACCAGCTCGAGCTGAGCCCAAAGGAGTTCGACCTGCTCCACGCACTGGCCTCGAGAGCTGGGGAAGTCATTACCAAGCGGGAACTGATGGCCGAGGTCTGGAGGGAGCCATATGGCGGGTCGGAGCGGACCGTTGACGTCCATCTTTCCTGGCTCAGGTCGAAGCTCGGAGAAAGCGCCCAAGCGCCTCGCTTTCTCCACACCGTCCATGGCGTGGGCGTGAAGCTGGTCGATCCTTCGGTGTGAGACGAAGGCTGGTGATCCTCAGCCTGGCGACAACGGTGTTGATCGTCATTTCTCTCATCGTCCCTCTTGGCCTCCTGGTTCGCCGTCAGGCCGAGGATCGGGCAAGAGTGGCGTCAGAGCGTCAGGCCCAGTCTGCGGCAGCACTCGTCGCCCTCACCGTGACGCTGGAGACTTCTTCGCAGTCGATTGAGAATGCTGTGGGGGCTCTGAGTTCCGGTGTCATCGTGGTCTTGGCCGACGGAACCGTCTTTGGCGGTCTGCTCCCCGGCCAGGGTTCTCTTGTCGAAGTGGCGCTCGCGGAGCAGGCAACGATCACTGCTGTTGTCGAGGGTGGTTGGGAAGTAGCCATTCCCGTCATCGGGTCTGAAGGCATTGCGGTTGTTGATGCGTTCGCAACAGATGCAGAACTGACGAATGGCGTGACCGAAGCATGGTTGCTGTTGGCGTTCCTCGGCCTCCTACTCGTGGGCCTGGCGATCTGGGTGGCCGACCGCCTTGGCCAACGCTTCGTACGACCCATCAGGGATCTGGCCGGTGCAGCTCATCTCATGAGCGAGGGAGACCTCGATGCACGGGTCGAGATCGACTCGATGCAGGGAGTCCCTCCCGAGATCATCGAGGTTGGCGCAGCTTTCAATACGCTCGCGGTTCGGCTCGACCAATTGCTCATCGAGGAACGGGAGGCAGCGGCGGACCTCTCCCATCGTCTGCGCACACCGTTGACGTCACTCCGGCTTCAAGCCGAGAAGATCGACAATGCGACAGATCGGGAAGAGACACTGGTTCAGGTCGATCGTCTCGAATCAGCCATCGATCGGCTGATCGAGATATCGAGAAGCCAGAAACCCGCAGAGGCGGAGTCGTGCGAACTTGATGTGGTTGTCGCCGATCGAGCCTCCTTTTGGAGGGTTCTCGCAGAAGAGCAGAAAAGGGATTTCGACCTCGATCTCGACGCCGGGAAGTGCAGACTCGGAGTTTCAGAGGAGGATCTCGGTGTGGTTGTCGACACTCTCGTCGGCAACGTCTTTGCCCATACTCCCGTGGGCACTGGTTTCTCGATAACGACCGGAGAGTCCGAGAACCATCCCTGGATAACGGTGTCTGATCATGGCCCCGGCTTTGCCGACAGGTCCATGGTGGAGCGGGGAGTAAGTGGTCGTGGCTCCACCGGCCTCGGACTCGACATCGTCCGGCGAACCGCCGAATTGACCGGCGGGCATCTGGACATGAACAACCGCCCGGGAGGAGGGGCGGTCGTTCATGTCTGGTTTGGATAGGGGTGTTCAGCTCGATTCGAGCTCGATCTCAATCTTGACCCTGCCGTGATCAATTCTGGCCTCGAACTCGACTTCGTCCGAGCCACGCTCAAACTCCACC
>JAZFTT010000017.1:0-3348 GCA_036446835.1 Acidimicrobiia bacterium | reverse complement strand
ACGAGGGTTGTCCGCGTTGGGATCGCCTCCCGACTCCATGGCTATAAGACACAATGCCTGGTCCACGGTGCCAGCAGGCCAGTAGGCCGCCACCAGCGGACGCCAATACTCCACGTCTACGCCCGCGTCGTCTTCAAGGTTGAAATACCAGGGGTGGAGGTCCCTCATCTCATGAAGTTCAGCCATCAGATCCCCCGAAAGGCCAACGTCGGCTAGGGAGACCCACTCCTGCATCCACGTGTCGAAGTCCTCGGTGTCTTGGCCGAAGGCGGTCCCTGCGGTCATCACGAAGAACAACACGCCTGCCCCGATTATTAAGAGGAAACGTCTCATTCGATTCCCCTCCTGATGAGCATCGCTGTTCCAAGCTTGCACCAGCCCTACGGTGTAACTGAGGGCCAGCGGCGAGAAGCAATACTGGCAGACTTCGTACTCAACAACGAAGTCGACGACTAGTGGCCCAGCGGCGATCTTAGAGCGGCCAGAGACCGATTTCGTTCCTCTCTAGACCGCACATAACGGCACTTATGGGCGGCTGAAGACCGAGAATATTGTCGGTTATGGGCGGGCGGTTTGTGTGAAGTATGGGCCTGGGGTGACGCCGAAAGCTGCTCGGAAGGCCTTGAGATTGGCGCCTGTTTCGCTGTAGCCGCTTCTTGATGCTGCCTGGTGACGTTTCTCGTTTGTCTAGTTCGATGAGGCTGTGTTGGAGAGTCGGTGTTGGGTTCTCCAGGAGGTCTGACTTTGCAGCTGGCCGGGCGAGATCTGGTCAAGTGAGTTCCCCTGAACCGGCTGTGGCAGGGTCGCTAGGCTGCGAAGCATCGCGCAGTCGATTGAAAGGAGCGCGATATGCCCAAGTACATAACCCATTTCTCATATTCGAGCGCGGCGGTCAAAGCCATGATCGATCATCCAAGTGACCGGGCTGCAGCCGCGACCGCTTTGGTCGAGTCGCTCGGTGGAACCGTCGAAGCCTTTTATTGGATGCAGGGCCGCCATGACGGGTTTGTGATCACCGAATTGCCCGACAGCGTCAGTGGTGCGGCACTTTCGGCATCGGTGGGTAGTACGGGTGCGCTCATGAACGTGGAGACGCACGAAATCTTCGATCACGATCAGCAGGCCAAGATCGTTGAGTCGGCGAAAAAGGCTCTAGCCGCCTACACGCCACCGAACTAGAGGCCGAGCCAGTCGGCGGGTCACAAACCCGGGAGATTCGACAGGGGCGTCGACCTACCGAACATACTCATTAGGGGACCATCGGCCGCACTTATGGGCGGACTATGGATTGGAGTTGCAGGTCCTCTGGAGGCCTCTCGGCAAGTATCGCTGTCCAATTACTAGTCCGATCGCTCCGGGTCAGGGAACCGCCTCTGGACTTTGTGTCCTGTCGGCCGACTTGAATGCTTCCGAAGAAGGAAGTGAGTATCCGGAGTGGACGATGACAGTTGACAACGCCGAGGCGAGCAGAGTTTCGATCGGAGCAAGACGGTTCGGATACGCAGTAGCCGTTGGTGCCAATGTCCTGATCTTTGTGGTCGTCAACAACATTCTGAGCTGGGGATGGCTGCCATGGCTAACCCCCGAGTTCGAGAAGCTGTTGCCGGTCATCAATGTCGCATTGGTAGTCAATATCGTCCTGAACCTCCTATACATGGCTTACGACGAACCCCCGGTGAAAGCGGCTACTCAGATCATGGTGAACTTGCTCGCGATAGCTGTGTTGGTGTGGACCTTGCAGGTCTATCCCTTCGACTTCTCGGCGTACGACTTCCCAATCGTCATCTCGGCTTTCGACCTCACCTGGGATTTCGTGGCTCGCCTCGTCATAGGTCTGGCAATCGTTGGGACGGTGATCGCCGTTGTCACAGAGACGGTGAAGCTATCCCGAGCTTTGGACCGCACATAACGGCACTTATGGGTGGCTCAGGTCGACCCAGGGTTCGCCATGTCGCGCGGTTCGGGAGCCGATGCCGATCCGCGACCGCGTCGGGTTCCCCGGAAATTGGCAACCTTTTGCCGAAAGAGGAAGTCGGAGAACTAAAGGAAACTGTGTCTGAATGAGTGAAGCCATCGCTATGGAAGTCGGCATCAAGTACCGGGTGACAACAGCCACGGGCGAGGTGTTTACCGGCACGTACAACGGCACATGGCCGGGAAGTAGCGGTGACGGACGTTCATTCCTCAATGTGGTGGTCGGCGACGAAGCATCCATCCGTGTGGACTCGATGGCCCTTTACATCTCGGAGATACGCACTGTTGAAGCGGTGACGTGAAGACGGCGGCAGGGTAAGCGCGGCCACCCGCGTCACTACTTGAGTCTCCGGACACCAGGGGCCCCTCGCTCAGGTCGCTTGGCTGCTCTCGAACCGCACATAGCGGCACTTATAGGCGGCTGATCGAAGCGAACATATTGCCGGTTATCGAGTGGGTATGACGGTCGAGCAGAGAAGGTTTGGTCAGTGCGGACCGGTGGCCATGAAGAAACCGAGAGAGCCGACCACGTCGATCTCGACATTCTGGAACGACTCTTCCAGGATCCCGCGAAGGCCTTCCGCAGTGTCCCCAAGGTTGTCGAAGGCCCCTCGCCGGTTGAAGGCCCAGAGGACGGCCCGAGCTTGCGGTGTGTGTTGTTCGGAACTTCCCAGGACCGTTCCCCCGAACAGCACGCCGTCAGGTGCCAGCACGGCAGCGACGTTTCTGATCGCTGCAGCCTTGTGAGGCTGGGGGCCGGGCAAACAGTGGAGGACGTAGCTGAGTGCCGCCGAATCGAACGGGCCTTCCACAGGCAACGGCTTCAACACGTCGGCCTCGACAGTGGTCATGTTTCTCGCTGCCAGCCGACGTGAAACATGAGCGAGCACGTTCGGATTTGGGTCCAGCAGGGTTATTTCCGTCTCAGGAGAGAGCGCCGCCTTGTCCAGGAAGTATCCTGTGCCCGGACCCACATCGAGATGTCTGCGTCCGACATGTTGGCGGTAGCGTTGTACAACAGGCGGGGTCGGGCATCGCCATACCGCTCGGGCCATGAAACCAAGCACCCAAGGGTCATAGATGGCCAGGAGCCAGGGTGTGTAGTCCGCCTGACCGGCATACCCAGGATCGTTGGGGTCCACAGGGTTCTCCTCTCGTAGCGACAGGTGTTATTTCAGTAGGACCCAGCGACCAAAGCTACCCAACAGTGCACACGCATAACGGCACTTATGAGCGGCTAGTCGAACAGGGTTTGCTGACCATTTCTAGGCGAGGTGGTTGTGGTGGAGCCAGTCTTTCACGGCGCTGGCGTAGGTGTTGGGTGCTTCGATTTGGACGAAGTGGCCGCAGTTTGGGATCTCTACCACTTGCCCG
>JAZFTT010000016.1:0-4725 GCA_036446835.1 Acidimicrobiia bacterium | reverse complement strand
ATCAAGGACAAGCTGGGTATCGAACACGATCCATACCTGATCCTGGGAGCGTGCAACCCCGGGTTCGCAAACACGGCGGTGAGTCGGGTGCCCTCGATCGGTGTTCTGCTCCCCTGCAACGTGGTGGTCCGCTCCGCCGCTGCCGACGACGAAGTCGTCGTTGACTTCATGGACCCGGCTGTGGTGCTCGAGCTGGTCGGCGAGAACGACATTCATGACATTGCCGACGAGGTTCGCACCCGTCTCGAAATGACAAGAGACGCCATAGCGACCGCCTAGTGGTCCTAGCGCTGCCGTGATGAGTCAAAAGCAAGACGCAACCGAAGCGTTCACCGAGGTTGAGGACGAACTTCGATCAATCTCGAGGTGGATGTACGAAAACCCGGAGCTGGCATTTGAGGAGTTCGAGTCTTCACGACGGCTGAGCGAGTTTCTCGGCGACCATGGCTTCGAGGTCACCTACCCGGCCTACGGGCTCGACACCGCCTTCGAGGCCAATGCGGGCTCCACCGGCCCCCGCGTCGTCATCTGCTGCGAGTACGACGCCCTCCCAAGTGTGGGCCATGCCTGTGGTCACAACATCATCGCCACCTCCTCGGTCGGCGCCGGCGTAGCTCTGGCCGGGCTGACCGATGAACTCGGAATCAGGGTCACCGTCCTGGGCACCCCCGCGGAGGAAGGCGGAGGAGGCAAGATCGACCTGATCGACGCCGGGGCGTTTGAAGGCGCGGCAGCCTCGATGCTGATCCATCCGAGTATTCGAAACCTCGCCGACCCGAGACTGCTCGCAGCTCAGGGACTCATCGTCGAGTTTCACGGCAAGGAGGCCCACGCCGCCGCCACGCCGCACAAGGGGGTGAATGCACTCGATGCCTTCGTCCAGGCCTACAACAACGTGTCGACCCTGCGACAGCACTTCCTTCCCGATGACCGTGTCCATGGCGTGCTCGACGATGGCGGTGTCGCCCCGAATGTCATCCCCGCCTACACAAAGTCGCGCTGGATCGTCCGAGCTGGCTCGTCCGAGCGCTTCGATGGGCTGAAGAAGCGAATCATCGGCTGTTTCGAAGCGGCTGCCACTTCCACAGGATGCCGACTCGAGATCGCCACCGAAGGCGAGCCTTACACCGACCTGGTCAGCAGCGCTGCGATGGTCGAGCTATTCGTGAGGAACTCCGGCGAACTTGGTCGGCAAATGCCTACTTTCGACGAATTGGGAATACAGACTTTCGCATCGTCTGACATGGGCAACGTCAGTCACACCGTCCCATCCATTCATCCATCCATCGCCATTGAGACAAACGCCGTCAACCATCAGGCCGAGTTCGCAGACGCCACGATCACTCCCTCCGGTGAGCGTGCTATCCGCGACGGGGCCCTCGCCATGGCTCACACAGTCATCGACATGGCCGTCGATAACGTCTGGGACCGACTCTGACTACGGTTCGGGTATGAGTCGAAAAGAGAGTGCAGAGCAGATCTTCTCCTCGGTCGAGGGCGAACTTCAGTCCATCTCCAGGTGGATGTACGACAACCCCGAGCTTGGTTACCAGGAATTCGAATCCTCACGCCGACTGGGTGAGTTCCTCGGCCAGAACGGTTTCGAGGTCAACTTCCCGGCGTATGGCCTGGACACCGCTTTCGAGGCCAACGCCGGATCAACTGGTCCCCGAGTCGTCATCTGCTGCGAGTACGACGCCCTTCCCGAGGTGGGGCACGCCTGCGGCCACAACATCATCGCGACGGCTGCACTCGGCGCTGGGATCGCCACCGCGGCAATGGCAGACGAGCTAGGCATTCGTGTCACAGTTTTGGGAACGCCTGCCGAGGAGGGTGGAGGTGGCAAGGTCGCCCTGATCGACGCCGGCGCCTTCGAAGACGCCGCCGCCTCGATGATGATCCACCCGAGTCCGAGAGATAAGCTCGACCCCTCTTTCCTGGCAAGGGAGAGCTTCACCGTCGAGTATTTTGGCAAGGACTCCCACGCCGCGGCCACGCCACACATGGGGATCAACGCCCTCGACGCCTTCGTCCAGTCATATCTGAATGTGGCGACTTTCAGACAGCACATGCTTGCCGACGACCGGGTTCATTGCATCATCACCCACGGTGGCGACGCCTCCAACATCATTCCGTCCCACACCAGTGCGTCTTGGGGTGTCAGGTCAGGCACCAACGAACGTCTTCAGGAGCTCGTGCCCAAGATCAAGGCTTGTTTCGAGGCCGCGGCCACCGCGACGGGATGTCGAATCGAGGTGACTCCAAACGACTATCCGTATCTCAACATGGTCAACAACCCGGCGATGACCGAGCTTTTCTCGGCGAACTCGGTGGCCCTCGGCCGCTCCATGCTCACCGAAGCGGAGATGGGACGTGAAGGAGGTTCGTCCGATATGGGCAATGTCAGCCAGGTCGTTCCCTCCATTCACCCGATGCTCGGTCTCGAGTGTGGGGATGCCGTCAACCATCAGAAGGAGTTCGCGGCCGCAACGGTGACGTCATCCGGTGACAAGGCCATTCGTGACGGAGCCCTGGCAATGGCCTACACCATCATCGATATGGCGAGCCAGGACATCTGGGACACGCTCTAGGTGACCTCGCCCCGCCCTCTGGCGTCGACGGCGTTAGCCTGCCGATCACCCAAGCGATCGAATAGCAAGTGAGCAAAACCCAAGCCGTACTTCAGGTCACCGACCTGTGGACTCAGTTCGACACCCAGGACGGAATGGTCCATGCGGTCAATGGCGTGAGTTTCGGCCTGGGTAAAGGTGAGTTTCTTGGCATCGTTGGTGAGAGCGGATCCGGGAAGAGTGTGCTGATGATGTCCTTGCTTCGTCTGATACCCATGCCTCCCGGTGAGATCGTCGGCGGCGAAGCCATCTTCGAAGACCACGATCTTCTGACTCTCGACATCGATGAACTGAAAAAGGTTCGGGGCGGAAAGATTGGATTCATATTTCAGGATCCGATGACATCGCTGAACCCCGTGCTCACCATCGGTCGTCAAATCGAAGAGTCTCTGGAACTCCATACCGACACTCCCAAAAATGAACTCGCCAACCGCGCCGCTGGCTTGCTCGACCTGGTGGGGATCCCCGACGCCATGCAACGTCTCAAGAGCTACCCCCACGAGCTGTCCGGTGGAATGCGACAGCGGGTGATGATCGCAGTCGCCCTCGCCTGTGACCCTCAGCTGCTCATTGCCGACGAGCCGACCACCGCTCTCGACGTCACCATTCAGGCCCAAATCATCAGAATCGTCCGCGACCTGCGAGACAAGCTCGGCACAGCCGTGATCTGGATCACCCACGATCTGGGAGTCGTCGCCAGTCTCGTCGACCGCGTGGTGGTGATGTACGGAGGCGAAATCGTGGAGGAAGCCCTGGTCGGCGAGCTCTATGCCAAGCCACAGCATCCGTACACCGTGGGTTTGCTCGACTCGCTGCCCCGTCTCGACCGGAAGCGCAAGGAGCTTGTCAGTATCAAGGGACAACCGGCCAGCCTCTACGCCAAGCCAACCAGTTGCACATTCGCCCCGCGCTGCAAATACGCATACGACCTCTGCTACAACGAGAACCCGACGTTGACCAGGATAAGCGACACTCATGCCGTCGCCTGCTGGTGGGACATCGACAACGACAGGCCCCGCTATGGATGATGAGGGTGTGGATCAGGCCGCCTCCAATAACGTCAACCGCGAGGTCCTGGTCAGCGTGACCAACCTGAAGAAGCACTTCCCGATCATGAAGGGGATCTTCAGACGTCAGGTTGGTGCAGTCCGGGCCGTCGATGGGGTCAGCTTCGACATCTATCGCGGTGAGACCCTTGGCCTGGTCGGCGAGAGTGGGTCGGGAAAGTCGACCACCGGCCGGGTGATCCTCCAGCTCGATGAGGCCACCGAGGGAACCGTCACATTCGAAGACACCGAGCTCACCGAGACCAGAGGCGAGGATCTCCGTAGCCTGCGTCCACGGATGCAGATGATCTTTCAGAACCCACATGCCTCCTTGAACCCGAGGATGACGGTAGGGACGATCATCGGTGAGCCCCTCAAGGAGCACAAGAAGTCGAAGGGAAACGAGCGCCAGAACAGAATCAACGAGCTCCTCGGCCTGGTTGGACTGGAGCCAAAACACGCCAACAGGTACCCCCACGAGTTCTCTGGCGGCCAGCGACAGCGCATCGGCATCGCCCGCGCCATTGCCCTCCACCCGGATTTCATAGTCTGCGACGAACCCATAGCTGCTCTCGACGTCTCGATCCAGGCTCAGGTCGTCAACCTTCTCGAAGATCTGCAGAACGAGCTCGGACTGACCTATCTCTTCATCAGCCATGACCTCTCCATGATCAGGCACATCGCCGATCGGGTTGCGGTGATGTACCTGGGCAAGATCATGGAGCTGGCAGACGTCGACGAGCTCTACAACAACCCCAAGCACCCCTACACCCAGGCATTGCTCTCGGCGGTGCCGGTGCCCGATCCGGAGGTCGAGGCATCCCGCCGGCACATCATTCTGGAAGGCGACATTCCTAGCCCGGCCAACCCGCCACCCGGTTGCCCTTTCAACACGCGTTGTCCCATTGCACAGGAGCGCTGCGTCTCCGAGGAACCCGAGTGGCGCGAACTCGGCACCAATCACTGGGTTGCCTGCCACTTCGCCGAATAGCCCCTGCTTGGAGGCTGTTCACACGTGGTCCAGTTGCCTTTCCCATTCATACCATCCG
>JAZFTT010000015.1:0-2562 GCA_036446835.1 Acidimicrobiia bacterium | reverse complement strand
CGTCGGCATCATCCTGCTTCTGTGGACGGCCTCGAGTCTGTTCTATGAGATCCAGAACGACCTGAACGACATTTTCCACGTGCCCTACGAGCACACCTCCGGTGTCATGGGGTTCGTCAAGAAGCGCGGCCTCGGGTTTCTATGGGCTCTCGGTCTGGGCGTTGCATTGGTCGCAGTTTGGTTTCTGAACTTCCTGTGGCGGTTCTTCGGAGGTGTCTTTCCCGACGATCTCGTCTGGGTTCACCGGCTCATCACCTTGCTCACTCCGCTGGTCTCGGTCATCGTTCTGCCGGTCCTGTTCGCGATTGTGCTCCAATCAATGACGGCCGTCAGCCTGCGGTGGCGAGCAGTGTGGTTCGGAGCGATATTCACTGCTGTCCTTTTCCTGGTGGCTGCCTACGGGACCGGGCTCTATTTCGCATGGGCGCGTGGGGCCTCGGCACTGTCCGTCGCAGGTTCGTTCTTTGTGCTTCTTCTGATGACCTATGTGCTGGCCAGCGTGTTTCTCTTCGGTGCTGTGGTCACCAAGGTCTACAACGACTTTCTCGATGCGGGCGACATCAAGTCACCAAGCCTCCGTGACAAGGAGACTGGACCCACCCCGAATGTGCTGATCGCAGAGCCTCCCGAGGCAGTGCCGGTGGCCGCGGTGTTTGCCTTTCTCGGTGGATTGTTTGTCGGTTGGCGACGTAACCGTCGCTAGTTCCCCACAAAGCTCGCGTCTCGAATAACCTCACACGCAATGAACGTTGACATCGCCGGCTTCGTCACTGACCTGAAAGAGCACGCCACCGAGCATGGCTTTCATGTTCACGATGAGCGCCACTTCATCGAGACCTATTCGCTGAGACAGTCATGGGAGGTGGACGTCCACCCCGAAGCCGGGTGTGGAGGTCCCATCGATCTGCACCTAGCGCTCGACGTCGACCCAAAAGTGGTTCTATCGCTACGTGATCGACTTGATGAGATGGACGCCGAGTTCGAGGAGCCGGAGGACGACTATAACCTCGACCTCTATTTCAACTGGGCCGTGCCACCGCTGCTCAATCCTCCCGATCTACTGATTCTGGCGACCGATCTGGCCGGAATCGGGGGGACAACGCTGTCGACCGAAGTATCTGCAATCGATTCCTATGCCGCGGTAACGGACGCTCCCGAGCGCAGGCTGATGCTCCAGGGGAAGTCCTCCGTCAGTCTGGTCGACATCCTCATGGGCCGTGAGCAGTTGTGCGAGGTACTCGACCAGTCGCATGAAACCTCGGAGTACTTGCTCGATCGCGTCGGGGGATGGATGGAACTGCCCGCCTAGCCCGCAAGCAAACTCATTACGGCCCACAATCCGAGGAATGCAGTGGCAACGGCAAGAGCGTAAAAGGCCACACGGGTCATCGGCTTCGGCGGCGGGGCCACCTCGGGATTCTCCCGCGGAGCAGACTCCTCCTTCTCGGGCCCGATGTCTTCTGTGCCAGATTGTTCGGCCACCCGCTCCGGGGTTGGAGCCACCTCTCCGTTCAGTCTCGCCGCAAAGAGACCCGGGTTGCTGGGGGTGAACTGGAGGGCCTCGCCTTCCGCTGTGATGGTGTAGACGCCGTCGCCGTTATGATCGATCGAGTACGCGCCCTCGGCCCATTCGCCGATCTCTGCCCCACCAGAAGACATTCGGAGTACGGCGTCCTCGAATCCGATGATGACCGAAATCTGGTTGTCGTCGAGGTTGATCACACCGTCGTAGACGGTCACTACTCGTCCCCCCAAGGCTGTCGCACGAGCACAAACTAGGCGATTTCTGTTTGGTTTGTTGGTCTAGAACGGAATCTCGATTGCGTCGCAGAGAAAGCGGGTGAATGCCGAGCTTTTGGTGAACATGGATGCGAGCTCGGTGTCGAACCCGGCTGAGGTGACCTGTGCCTGACTCAACCGCCGCCCGGCGATGAAGCTCCTCATCCGCAGGTCGTCGGGATAGGGATATCCATCGTCCAGTTCCTTGGGGACTCTCTTGAGCATGTCGTTCTCGTCGGTCGCAATCGACCATGTGCCAGAGAAGGCCTTTCCTTTGGAGGCTCTTCTCCACCCGGTCGGGTCGTCGTGAATCGCCTGACGGATGGCTCGCGCCACCGGAGCCTTCGGCCGCCACAGGCCCGCGCCGGCGAAACATGCCCTTGGCTCTATGTGTAAGTAGAACCCCGGAGCGTGGATGTCCTTGCCCTGCTCGTGGCGAAACTGAATGCCCACGTTGGTCTTGTATGGCGTTTTGTCCCTGGAGAACCGGACGTCCCGATACGGCCTCATCAAGGATCCTCCCACGGTGCGCGAGTCAGCGACGAAATGTGGAGAGATCGTCTTCAACCTGACCTCGAAGTCGTTGATGAACTCGAGAGCCGGCTCACGGATCACATTGATGTAGCGGTCCTTGTTGTCCTCCCACCAGGCTTTCTCGTTGTTCGACTCCAACTCGTTGAGAAAGTCAAAAACGCCCCTGGTGAAGTATCTCTTGGCCATTGCTGTCCCTTTCGATTTGCACTCACCAACCTAAGCGAGGCAGGGGACAGTTTGGAAGGGGGT
>JAZFTT010000014.1:0-4447 GCA_036446835.1 Acidimicrobiia bacterium | reverse complement strand
GTCATCAACATCAAGAACAAGAGCCACGCGGTAACAGCCCAGATCGTGGTGCCGAACGATGGAGGTGACGGTGTCCTCGTGGCTCAAGGCGGACAGTTCGGCGGATGGGTTCTCTACGTCCACGAAGACAAACCTGCCTATTGCTACAACTTGTTCGGTGCCCAGCGTTTCAAGGTGTATGGGAACACGACCCTCGATTCCGGTGAGCATCAAGTCCGAGCCGAGTTTGACTACGACGGGGGTGGAATTGGCAAGGGGGGGACAGTCACTCTCTACATCGACGGTGAGGCCGTCGGCGAAGGTCGGGTAGAAGCCACTCAACCGATGTTGTTTTCTGCCGACGAAACCACCGACGTGGGCCACGACACCGCCACGTCTGTCACCGATGACTTCGCTTCTTCGGCTGACACCCGCTACCCGGGTCGAGTGCGGTGGGTTCAGATCGACCTTGGTGAGGATGCCGAGGACGCCGACCACTTCATAACCCCTGAAGAACGACTCCGCATCGCCATGGCTATCCAATAGCCTCGTTTCTTCGGCATGACGAGTGCCACGTGGGAGCGCGTCTGATCTGATCGGTCTTTTAATGTGTCTCGTCTTGACCATCGCCATCACGATCTCGCTGCTTGTCATCCTCGTGGTGCTGGCCCACCTCGTAGGCGGGTGGTTCTACGCCAACGGTTTTCGGGAGAGCGCACTCCACGTCCAACCTCCGAATCGCACCTTTGGCGTCTGGGTTCGATCTGTCGACAAGAGAAAGATCACGCTCACCGCCGGCGAGCCACGGCAGGACATCGGACACCCGGGGACTCTCGGTCTCTTCTGGGAGGGCGGGTACGGACAGATCGGACCGGTGATCGGGGTCGAGGGTCTGGATATAACCCGGAAATACACCCAACTCGAGGGTGTAGCACCCCCGATGTGCCCGGACGGGACCCTGGAAACCTGCCCGCCGGTGGATCTTGAGGGCTACGCCTACCCATCCGATCCGTCCGACGTCGATCTCGAGTTCGAAGAGGTTTCTTACCAGAGTCCGCTCGGACCAATCGGAGCGTGGGTCATCCCCGCAGACGGTGCCGGCACCTGGGCAATCCACATCCACGGTTGGACAGCCGAACGAAGGGAGGCGATTCGGCTACTGCCCTCATTCCATAGGGCTGGGGCCACATCGTTGGTCGTCGACTATCGCAACGACCCGGGTATGCCCCAAGACCCAACCGGAAGATATCGGTTTGGCCTATCCGAGTGGGAGGATGTCGAGGGAGCCGTCAGGTACGCATTGGACCACGGCGCCGTTGACATTGTCCTCGTCGGTTACAGCACAGGCGCTGCCCACGTCATGTCCTTCTTGGAGCGGTCAGACCTCGCAGCCCGGGTCCAAGGAGTGGTCCTGGACTCCCCGAACATCCTCCTCGCCGAAGCGATCCGATATGGATCACAGGATCAGCGCTTCTCGGGCACCAACATCAAGATCAGCCGCTTGGTCACCGAGTTCGGCATGTGGATCGCCGACCTGCGTTGGAAGATCGACTGGGAAACCACCAACTACGTGCAGAGGGCAGCAACCATTCTGACGGTACCGACACTGGTCTTTCATGGCACATCGGACCAACGGGTGCCGATCTCGGTGAGTCGGCAGTTGGAGGCTCACGCTCCTGGTGTCGTGACACTCGTGGAGACCCGAGCGGCGGGTCATGTGATGAGTTGGAATGCCGACCCGAAACGCTACGAGCGGTATTTGGAAAGCTTCCTGAGAAAGATTCAGAATTGAACGGCCGCGGCTGCCCAATGGAAACCGGCGCCGAACGCGGTCAGGACAACCAGATCACCTTTCTCAATAGTGCCGTTGCCAACGGCCTCCCACATGGCGAGGGGAACGGTGGCTGAGCCGGTGTTGCCGTACTCGTCGATGTTGACATAGATCTTGTCCTCGTCGAGTCCCATCTTCTTGCGGACGGCGTCGATGATCCGCAGGTTGGCCTGATGTGGGATCACCAGGGCGACATCGGAGACTGACTTGCCGATTCGCTGAAGGACCTCCGCCGAGGCTTCACTCATCCGTCGCACAGCCTCGACGAAAACCTTGCGCCCGTCCATGATCAGACGGTTGTAGTCGCCATTCAGCAGTGTCTTTTCGTTGAAGGGATTGCGTGTTCCTCCCGCCGCAAGGGTGAGAATCTCCGCACTTCCTCCGTCGGTCCCGGAGACCACATCGAGAACCTCGGCGCGGGCAGGATCGGGTCCCATGACCACGGCGCCCGCTGCGTCACCAAATAGAGGTGCCGTGTTTCGGTCCGTGGGCGAGATCATCCTTGAGATCAGCTCGACGCCAATGACAAGGACGTTCTTGGGAGCTACCGCAATCCGACTTCGAGCCACATCGACGGCCTGGACAAACCCTGCGCAACCGCTTCCACCGAGGTCGTAGGTGGGAATGGCGCGACAGCCAAGTTGATGCTGGACCAAGGCCGACGTGTCAGGGGTCATCATCTCCGGCGTGTCGGTGGCAAGGATGATCTCGTCGATGTCATCTGCCACGAGACCGGAGTCCTTCAGAGCGCTCTCGGCGGCCGCCACCGACATGGTCATCGTCGACTCGTCATCGGCCGCCATTCGTCGCCGTTTGATGCCGGTTCGCCGGGTGATCCACTCGTCGGAAGTATCAACGAGCTCAGCCCAGTACTCGTTGGTGATTACTCGCTCGGGGGTGTAGCCCCCAAATCCCATGAAATGCGCCATACCAGAGTGACTCTAGGTCGTCGGTGTGAATTGCGGCCCTATCAACTTGCCGCCGCGTCGGGCGAAGCCGCGCTCACTCGCTCGTGGTCCTTCTTCATGATTTCGACTCCGTAGAGAAGAATCAGCGCTGAGTAGTAGATGAATACCAGCCCGAGAAAGACTGAACCGGCAGCCCCCGCCGCCGAGCGGAAGATGTATGCGGACACATAGAGCCCATACGCCCAGGCACCTATGGAGAGCATTGTCATCGCGACAACTGACGGCAGCCAGACCGATCTCCAAGCGATGTGCTCTTCCGGGGTGTACTTGTAGAGGATCGCGATAAACAGGGCACCGAGAACCAGCGGCACCAGCGAACCGGTGGTCTTGATCAGGATGTCGGCGATCAAGCTCCCAAACACACGATCGAGCATTCCTATCACCGCCTGGGCCAACAAAGTGAGGGTGAGCAAGGCACCGGCGCCAAAGACAGCCAGCACTCCAAACAACCTCCGCTGAAGAGTTCCTCTAGCCCCACCCACCCAGGGGGCATCCCAGATGATGTCCACTACATCCTTCCAGGCAACGAACAACAGGGTGGCGGTGAAGAGAAGGACACCAAGTGTGACCATGGACACGACGACCCCTTCGTCAACCAACGCAAGCTGCTCAAAGGCATTGATGAGCGAGCTTGCCAAATCGTCCCCCAAGATGTCGGCGATTACCTTCTCCACCTCAGCAGTCACGGCATCTTGGCCAAAGAAGATCGATGCCAGCGAGATCGCCAAGAACATGACCGGAATCAGGGCAAAGAGGCTGTAATAGGCAACCGCGGCACCGAGTCTGAGCACACGATCATCGATCCATGAACGCGCCGCCGAGATCAACAGATTCACGGTCGCAATCACCGGTCCGTCGCTCATGGATGACTCACACGTATCCGCTCTTCTCCAACCACCGCATCGAGAAGAACCCGGCACCCGACGGGATATAGAACGTTGCCATCCGGTAGATGACAGCAGCCGCGAAAGCCGTGGTCTCATCCACCCCAAACACAACCAGGAACGCGGTCAACACTGCCTCTGAAACCCCAACCCCGCCGGGGATGGGAACTAGCCCACCGAGCAGTCCGGTGGCCACCGTCGCTACAAGCACAGACCAGATCCCGAGGGACACATCAAGGCTTGCCAGAATGAGCCACATGCTCAGCGCCAACACGAAGCGGGAGGCGAAGTTGCTGGCGAGTAGCCCGATGGTCCTCTTCGGATCCTTCAGAACATCACCGAAAGCGCCCAGAGCCTCACCAAGGATCGGCAGCACCCACTCCCTCAGACGCTGCACCCTCCGAACCAAGTAGACAACCAACAAGGCTCCAACACCCATGACCAGAAGAACCACACCCCACTCCGTCTCTCCCGAGGTGAGACCAAAGCTGACACTGCCGGAAACGAATGCGAGGACCAGAATCACCACCTCGACCAGCAGTCCTGAAAGGGTGTCTATCGACCCCTGCACCAGGGCTGACGTGAATGAAACCCCATACTTCCTCAGGAAGGCGGCGGTCATCGCGATTCGGCCCGCCGAACTCGGGACAGCGAGAGATACGAACTTGATGGCCGACTGGAGAATCACCACCGGTCTGAGTGGGATCGGATAACCAACAGCGGCAAGCATGGCGGTGGCTTCGGGGAAGTAGACAACCTGTCCGACGATGAATGCAGCAACGATG
>JAZFTT010000013.1:0-8549 GCA_036446835.1 Acidimicrobiia bacterium | reverse complement strand
TACATCGTCTACATGTCGACCTGGCTCCGGTTTCACTATCCGGCCGAGTACCTGGCGGGTCTGCTCAACGCCCAGCCGATGGGCTTCTACAGCCCCAACTCCCTTGTCCAGGACGCTCAACGCCATGGTGTAGTGGTGCTGTCGCCCGATGTGAATGTGTCGTGGCATGACTGCACGGTCGAGCCCATCGACGCCGACCCCGAGGACCTTGTGTCCTATCTCGGCCAGCGGTGGCGACGGGGGAGGGGCCACGTCGAAGATGCGATTCGCCCCGCTGTCGGAGTGAGGATGGGGCTGCGTTATGTCAGGAACCTGGGGGAGTCCGAGATCACCCGCGTCGAAGCGGCGCGGGTCTTGGGTGGTGAGTTCGTCTCACCGGAGGACCTGGCTTTCCGCACCGGTTTGGATGTGGACTCGTTGGAGGGCTTGGCGGCGGCGGGAGCCCTGGAGTCGATTGGTCTAGGGCGTCGGGAGGGCATGTGGGCGGCGGGAGCCCTCGCCGAGATCGACCCGGAGAGATTGCCGCTTTCACCAGGTGTAGAGGCACCCGAGTTGCCGGGTATGAGCGAAGAGGAATCTCATCGTGCCGACCTGTGGGCGACTTCGGTGTCAGCCACTCATCCTATGAGTTTTGTCAGGGACCAACTCGATGGATGTCTCACCGCGGCGGAAGCCCTCGAGGTTCAGCGTCATCGGTCCCGGGTAAAGGTTGCCGGGGTGATTACCCACCGGCAGAGGCCGGGGACGGCCAAAGGCGTTTATTTTCTCAACCTCGAGGACGAGACCGGGCTGTTGAACATCGTGGTTCTACCCGAGGTGTGGGCCAAACATCGTAACGTGGTACGAAGAAGCCCGGCCCTGGTGATTCATGGGCGTCTCGAGTTCTACGACGGTGTCACCAACATCGTGGCCCGGGACTTCGAACCTATAGGAGTGCGGACCGTGAAGTCCCGTGACTTTCGATGACTGAAGCGTGTGCAGGGTATGACCGCGCTCCCTGTGCACAGCTTTTAGCCGCGACAACCGAAAACGTCCCAGCCACCACCTTGATAGACAGCCCATGCCGCCGCCGCCGCCGAAGCCTCGGCGTTGGTCGGCTCAAATCCCATGAACCCGGCGTTGGCCGCCCGCTCGTTCCAGTATTGAGGCAGATGCTGGAACAGGCCCACTCCTCCGGTGCGGAGATTCACCGAGTTGGGATCGAAACGTGATTCGCACCAGGCGACCCGGATGGCGTGGTTCACGTCTTCGGGCTCGAAATAGAGAGTCAGCAGTGCCCTCACCTCAACCTCGGATAGCCAACCGGGGGCTGGCGACGCGATGGTCCCGTCCGACAGATGGGTGTCGCCGGCTGGGTCGCCATCCGTCGGCGAACCCGCAAGGGTTGCTTCGAGTGTCTCCAGGGTGGGGTCGAGGTATCCCTCGGCGACCTCGAGATCAGTGTCGGTCGAAGATTGATCCTCACCCAGCAGGACGAAAGCAAGACCGGCGTAGGCGCCACTGGTATGACCCATAGAAGCAGCCGCAGCCTCCACCTGAACCTCCTGTGAGGTCGGGCTCGGGTTGGCGAAGGTTGCGAAACCTGCAACAGCAAGCACGGCTAATGCAGCCCATCCGGCGATAAACGAAAGACGTCTCGAACGCATATGAAAAGTGACTCCACGGCGGACCAGCGCCCGCCCCCAGGACCTGAGACCCTACCCCTCTGTGGAGAACAATGTCGAAGCGATCAACAGGTCGAGCTGACGATCTGGGGATAACGCGATGTGCAGCGTCTCGATCAGATTGATTGGTCCACTGCCTCGACGATCCGCGACCAGTGGTCACGCTCCGGGTCGAGAAGGTCGAAGTGCCCGCCAGGGCTCGTGACCAAGTCGAATCCTCGCCGAACTGAGAGCTCAGATGAGTGTTCCAGGGGAACATGACGATCGTCCTCACCGTGGACCAGGAGTATCTTGATGTCACCGGGATCGGATACCGGCGGTGCTCCGGACCGGAGGAGAAACCGAGCTTCGGCCGCGCCGTACAACCCCGATTCGTCATGTCGTCCCAGGTCGGTGATCGGAGCCATGGCCACGACCTGGCTGATCTCAGTATTGGAGCGGCCCACCGCCCAGAGCGCCAGATGCCCGCCGGCTGAGTGTCCAACGACGACGATTCTCTCCACTTCGAGTCTGAGTTGGGGTACGAAATCAAGAGCCATCAGCACATCGTGCGCCGAACCGGGCCATCCGCCACCGTTGCCGATCCGTCGATATTCGATGTTCCAGGTATTGAATCCGCGTCCGGTCAAATCCACAGCCAATGACTCGGTCATGTCGCGCTGCCACTCCTGACGCCAGAATCCGCCGTGGATCAAGACGACGAGCCCATGACCACCACTTCGAAAATCTCCCACGTTCTCGGCGTGGGGACCATACCGAACCGTCTCGAACGGACCAGCGGCTCGGTTGGCAAGGTGACGAAGAGCGTCTCGATAGCCGCTGAAGCCACGTCCGTAGATGGTGAATACACAGACGTCCGAGATCATCGACTCGGCCCGCCAGGCTTCCCGGTCCTTGACATTGGAGATGTGAACCTCGACCGAAGGGCCCTCTACCGATCTGAGGGCGTCGGCTAGTGCTCTCGATGTGTGGGTCAGCCCTCCTGGGTTGATGATGATCCCGTCGTAGTCGGATTCCTGGATGGCGTCGATGAGGACGCCTTCATGGTTCGACTGCAGGGTTTCGGTCTCGATATCAAGAGCCTTGCCCCACTCGGAGATCGATTGCTCCAGATCGGCGAACGTCTTGCCGCCGTAGACCTCAGGCTCGCGGCTGCCGAGGCGGTTCAGGTTGGGACCGTTGAGAACAAGAACCCTCATCGCGCCACCTCCCGAAGTCCGAACACACCCTCCTTCTCCTCGAGAGCGGCCATCGACAGAGTCGAATGACCTTCCGCCGCGACCGTTGCAGTGCGGTCGGGGAAGGCCTCTGGGATCAAAGTGAAGTGATACACGGTCTGGAGGATAAGTAGGGGAGAATGACCTTCCAACGGATCCAATGGAAAAGTTGGGAACGTCCAACTACTGCCAGGTCGTTCACTGATGGGAGAAACATTGAAAGGGAAACTCGCTTGTCTCGTCTGACGACTCGCATCGCTCTGGTGTTGACGGCGGCAGTTTTGCTGGCGGCGTGCGCCGAGGCTCCACTTGGATCGGTCGGACAGAGAAGTTCGGAGTGGATCAACGAACCAGAGGTGGTGACCACCACAGCGCCACCCGTCACGGTTCCCACGTCTTCGAGCGCTGCCGACCTCCAGTGGTTCAACGACGAGATTGTCACCGAGTTTCTCTATGACCCGCAGAAACTGATTGCCGAGGTTTTCGCGAGACGCGAAGGAGACCGCTTCATACAAGCGAGTAGGGCGGAAATCGCTGCTGTGCTTCAGAGCGTGCGATTTCCCGCCGAAGTGCCGTATGGGGCCGAGTGGGTCTCCTCTCAGCTTGTGATCGAGAACTCTGGTCAGCTCTCAGATGATCCCAGCGCCGCCTTCGGGATTTGGTCGGTCGAGCCATACAGCCGCTCGCGATCGGTGGCGCAAATGGCCGTGCTTCAGGTAACGAACGACAAGGAAACGGCGACCGAGTTGGCCCAGGGCGGGGGTGACGCTTCGTGTGCCCGATTTGCCAACCGGTCCACCGATCAATGCGACATCCTCGACCTGAACGGCAAGCAGGTCTGGCGACTCAGCTCATCTGGCGGGACGACCCTGGTCTGGTTCGAAGACATCTACCGATATGAGTTGTATGGGCGGAGTTTCCTTGCCCAAGACGCGCTGGTGGCGATGGCGGCCGAGTCGGTCTTCCTGGATGAGCTAGAGACGCCTTCGTCCTAACCTCGACCTTTAGTGCCCCAACGCAAATAGACATGCGATCGTTACGTTGGAGAGCACTTAGGTAGGAGGAAGAGAAGCATCTTTCATTCAGGTGGCTGGTGGAGTTATCTCAAGTACGACGAGGAGCAAGACCGGCCTGACATAGACCGCGACCTGCTGAAGCGGGTGTGGAGTTACGGACGGCCCTATGCGAGAGGCCTCGTGGGGATGCTTCTCACCATCATCGTCATTTCCGGGTTGTCTGTGGTCCCGGCCCTTCTGATCCGTCTGCTCGTCGATGAGGCTATCCCCAAGAAGGATATCGCCCAACTGACGCTGCTCGGTATCGGAATGATTCTGGTGCCCTTCATCAACGCTCTCGTCGGTGTTGTCCAGCGGTGGATCTCGTCGCGGGTAGGAGAGGGGATCATCTTCGATCTCCGCCGGGAGTTGTTCGCCCATTTGCAGCGGATGTCCCTGCGCTTCTTCACTGCGACAAAGACGGGTGAGCTGATGAACCGGCTCAACTCCGATGTGGTTGGGGCTCAGCAGGCGATCACAGGAACGTTCGTTTCGATCGTCTCCAATGTCATCTCGGTGATGGTGATCCTTGTTGTGATGGTGCGGGCCGACTGGCGACTGACGCTGCTGGCAGTCGCCGCTGTGCCACTTTTCGTGATTCCGGCCCGGAGGGTGGCGAAAGTCTTGCGTCGTGTGACCCAACAGCAGATGGAGCACGAGTCCAAGATGTCGGGGATCCTCCAGGAGTCGTTCAATGTCAGTGGCGCACTCTTGATTCGGCTCTTCGGTCGTTGGGACGAGGAGAAGGAACGCTTCTCGGAACAGGCCGCCCTGGTGCGCGATCTGGGCGTTCGCCGGGCAATGGTCGGCCGTGGCTTCTTTGCGGCGTTGGGGCTGGTATCGGCGGTTGGCACGGCGGCTGTCTTCTGGGTGGGGGGTCTTCTCGTTATCAACGACTCGATATCACTTGGAACAATCGTGATGTTCTCCACTCTGCTCACACAGCTTTACGGACCTTTGTCGGCCATTTCGAACTCACGGGTCGAGTTCGCCACATCGCTTGTTTCGTTCGAGAGGGTCTTCGAGGTGCTCGATTTGGAGACCGATATCCCCGCTCCCGCCGATCCTGTTGCCCTTTTGCCGGCCACCGGCCGGATCGAACTGGCAGATGTGTCCTTCCGATATCAATCAGAGGGTCCCGAGGGTCTGGAGGCGGTGAAGCGGTTCAGCTGGCATGCGACGCCTGGTGGCGATGACGTCGTGCCCCAGGCATCCACCCGGAGTTGGGCCCTCGAGGACATCAGTTTTGTCGGCGAGCCTGGAACCTTGGTGGCACTGGTCGGGCCCTCTGGAGCCGGCAAGACCACGATTTCATATCTGGTGCCGAGGCTTTATGACGTCACGGACGGTCGGGTCTTGATCGACGGAAAGGATGTCCGCGACGTCGATCCGAAAGAACTGGCGGCAACGGTCGGCGTGGTCACCCAGGAGACTTATCTCTTCCACGACACCATCGCAGCCAACCTTCGGTACGCCAAGCCGGACGCGACACTCGACGAGCTGATCGAAGCAGCCTCGGCAGCCAACATCCATGACATGATCGACAAACTACCCGAAGGCTACGAGACGCTTGTCGGTGAACGTGGTTACCGCCTCTCCGGCGGTGAGAAGCAGCGTATGGCGATTGCCCGTGTCCTTCTCAAGGACCCCAAGATTCTGATACTCGACGAGGCGACATCTCATCTAGATTCACGATCCGAGGCGCTGATTCAGGATGCGCTGGAGCTTCTGTTGGAGGGACGGACTTCGATCGTGATTGCGCACCGTCTCTCCACCGTACGCAAGGCCGACCAGATTCTGGTGATCGACGAAGGCACAATCGTCGAGAGGGGCAATCACGCCGAACTCATAGACGCCGCCGGACTCTATGCAGAGCTCTATGAGACGCAGTTCGAGTCGGTGAAGGCTTAAGCGCCTCGAGTCAGATTCTCGAAGAGCATTGGCTGAGTGGTAGCTAGAAGAAGCACGACGCCGTCGTGTGACATCCACAGACGCGGGCTGGCCTGAAGCCAGACCCTCCTCGGTAATGCTTCGAGGTTCTGGCGTTTCCGATTCGATGGCGGTGCGTAGGCAAGAACCCGCGATGTTGGCGCTCCGAGAGCATCGAGGGGTCCCATCAGGTCGTAGTTGCCGAAGAGAGCGGCAATCGCTTCTGCGGGGTCGACCGGCCCATCGCTGGAAAACCACTCGACCTTTTCGCAATCAGCACATGCCGAGACCGCTATTCGGCCAACCCAGATCGGCTTGTGCTCACATGATTCGGATCGTCTGAGGTCCATACCCGACAAGATACGAACCGACTGGGACAGATTCTCAGGCCCTGCATTCAGGGGGGCGACTATCGAGGCTCGAGCACCACGACCGGGATCTTGTCCCGGGCCGTCTTCCTTTCGTAGTCGGCGAAGAAGGAGAAGTCCTGCTTCTGCTTTGTCCAGATCCGGTCGTGTTCGTCTCCGGCGGCCACCCGTGCCCTCACGGCAATGACTTCTGTGCCCACCTCGACCGATGTCTCCGGGTTCGTCTTCAGATTGTGAAACCACCCGGGGTGGTGGTCGGCGCCGCCTTTCGAGGCAAAAACGGCGAAACCGTTGTCCACCGTCTGATAAATCAGTGGACTGACTCTTTCAGTTCCGGTCCGGGCACCGACGTGGTGGAGCAGCAGAAGCGGCTTGCCTTCGAAATTTCCACCGACATTTCCGCCATTGGCGCGGAACTCCTCAATGTTGCTCTTGTTCCAGTCGCTCATCTACACCTCAATGATTGGCATCTCCATGGTGTCCTCGATCTTGGTTCCCGGCACCAAGAGAACAGGGAGGTGGGAGTTGGTCATTACACGGGCCGACACACTTCGCCATGCTTCTTCGGTGAAGAGACGACGGGTGGCGCCCATGATCACGATGTCGGCGTCTATCTTGGCCGCAGTCTGGATGATGGCCTCGGCGGGATCATCGCCATCGACAAAACGAATGTCGCACTCGATTTCTTCCGCAGCTAAAGCGGCACAGATCGGGTCTACCGTTTTCTGGCCTCTCTCCTCCAGATAAAGGGCGGCCTTTTCTTCGGCGCTCGACGATTCGTCCTCTCTGTCATCGAGAAAAGAGCGTCGCATGTCATCGTCCAGCGATTCGAGAAAGGACCGAGGGACGCGTATCACTGTCATCACCGTGACCCTCGCGTTCCCTCCTATCAGAGCTTTGCAAAAGCCGGCGACCGGAGCAGCGGGTAGGACACCTGTGGTGGCAACGAGGATCCGCACTGTGAGAACATTAGGGTTTCCCACCTCACTGTGTGACAGGGACGACATGGACAACGAACTGATCAACAGAGTCACCTGGAAGATCCCCAACGCGTTGGCCCTCATTGGGTCGGCGTCCGGCGAAGAGTGGAACGCGATGACCGCTAGTTGGATAACCCAGCTCAGCATGGAGCCGGTGCTGATTGGGGTTGGTATCGACAAGAAGGCACTGACTCATCGTCTCGTCACGGAAGGTGGCTCCTTCTCCGTGAATCTATGGTCCCCGGAAGACACCCGGGTCTTCGTGAAGTTCTCCAAGCCGGCCACTCGGGATGGAAACACGCTCAATGATCGAGCGGTGCGGATCGCAGCGACAGGTGCTCCGATCTTCGAGGAAGCCCTCGCATGGATGGACTGTGAGGTGCGTCAGGCGATTGATTTTGGGACTCACACCCTCTTTGCTGGCGAAATCGTGAATGCCGGCATCAACGACGACTCCCAGCGTGCCTCGGCGATGTCGGACACCAGGATGAAATATGGGGGAGTGAAGCGGGGCGGTCAATGATCAATCGACGCGCCAGGTAGGGTCAGGGCCAAAATCCGTAGGAGAGGTATGGAAGTTTCGATCGAAGGCAAGGTCGCTGTCGTCACGGGCGGGAGCCGGGGCATTGGGATGGCTACCGCCCTCGAGTTCGCCCGCAGCAAGGCTGCCGGCGTCACCATCACGTCGCGCAAGGCAGAGAATGTCTCGACGGCCCAAGCTCAGCTGATCGAGGCAGGCGTAGATGGGGACAGGATTCTTGCGCTCCTGGCGCGAGCCGACTCCGAGGAAGCCGCCAACGAGACGATCGAGGCGACTTTGAAGAGATTTGGCTCTTGTGACATTCTCGTCAACAACGCGGGAACCAACCCTGCGGCTGGGATGCTCATGGACGTCGATCTCGGAGCCTTGGACAAGACCTGGGCTGTCAACCTCAGGGCCCCTTTGCTATGGGTGCGTGCCGCCTTTCACGCGTGGATGGAGAAGAACGGTGGGGCCGTGGTCAACGTCGCCTCAGTGGCAGGCCTCAGACCGAGTTCGTTCATGGGCGCATACAACATCTCCAAGGCCGGGCTGGTCCACATGACCCGACAGCTGGCAATGGAGTTGGCTCCGGGGATCCGGGTGAACGCTGTTGCTCCGGGCGTGGTCAAAACAAGACTCGCGGGGGCTCTCCTTCATGACGAGGCTGCCACCGCGCGCATGCATCCGCTGGGCCGGGTCGGTGAGCCCGAAGACGTTGCACGATTGATCGTGTTTCTCTCGTCCGACGCGGCTTCTTGGATGACGGGAGCCATCGTGCCGGTTGATGGAGGTGTGATCGGCGCCGGCTCTTCG
>JAZFTT010000012.1:0-4219 GCA_036446835.1 Acidimicrobiia bacterium | reverse complement strand
GGCAACACGAGATCCACGTTGACATGCGGACGGGCAATGACATGGGTAGCGGTCACTTCGCCGACCTTCTCGGCGCCGCGGACACCCGCGTCGACCGCGGCCATCACCGCCGCAACATCACCACGGACAACGGCAGTTATGTAGCCGCCGCCTGTCTTTTCCATGCTCACCAGTTCGACCTTGGCCGCCTTGACCATGGCATCGGCCGCCTCCACCATCGCCGGGTAGCTGCGCGCTTCGATCATTCCCAGAGCTTCAGCCATGAAGCTCCTCCTTTCCTTCGTTCTCAATCGGAACTTCGATTATTCAGATTCTCTTCCCGTCAGACCTTCCAATGCGGCCACCGCCGCCTGCCATCCCACATCGATGTCCTGCTCCTCGCCACCGAGGTAGACACGACCCATCGACCCGAAGCTTCGCACCTCGAGCACGTTTATCTCGGCAGCCTTCTCGGCTTCGTTGGCAGCCAATGACGCGTAAGCCGCCGGTTCGCACTCGAGGACATAGAGAGTCTGACCCGGGATGATCATCTCTCCGTGTCTCGTCCGGTTGATGAGCTGGGCGTGATGATCATCGATCCGCCGGATGATTTGGGAGCTGAGAATGCGGGGCTTCATTCGGTCGTCCTCTGAGTGCTCGATGCCTTCGAGTATCGCCTCACCTGCGGCTCGCACCTCGGCCTGATCCGGCGAGTGGACCTCGAGCACGCCAAAATACCGCTCGATGATCTGAAGACCCGGTTTGACGCGTGTGGACTTGAGGGCAACGTCGGTCAGACGATTGATCTCGATTCCGGGTGCGACCTCGACCCAAAGTGAGGCATCCCCTGCCAGGGGAAGAAATCCTTGGGCAACGGTTCCCAGAAACGCCGCATATTGCGGCTGCAAGCTGTCCAGAAACGCGTAGGACCTGAGCTCAATACCTTTCGCCACTATCTCCTCCATCTGATCCGCCAACAATTTGCACTCCCGCGGAGGCACCGATCCTGGTGGCGCCAGCCGCGATCATGTCTTCGGCGTCATCGGCAGTTCTAACACCACCGGACGCCTTGATGCCCATGTCGGGTCCCACGGTCTCGCGCATCAGGGCTACGTCGTAAACCGTTGCTCCGCCGGGCCCGAACCCGGTTGAGGTCTTCACGAAGTCTGCCTTTGCTCTCTTCGCCAGCGCCGAAGCAACCACTTTTTCCTCATCTGTGAGGAGCGCTGTCTCCAGAATTACTTTGCAAATCGCTCCCGTTTCATGAGAGGCGTCCACAACCTTGGCGATGTCGTTGTATACCAGTTCGTGGTCGCCCGACTTGAGGGCTCCGATGTTTATGACCATGTCAATCTCGCGGGCGCCGTCGCGGAGAGCCTTTCTTGCTTCGGTGGCCTTGATCTCGGTGGTGGTGGCGCCAAGCGGAAAACCGATGACTGTGCACACCGGCACCCTGGTTCCTCGCAAGTTCTGGGCAGCCCGTTTCACCCATGTGGGATTGATGCAGACCGAGGCGAACCCGTACTGCTCGGCTTCGGAACAGAGCACGTCGATATCATCGGCCGTTGCGTCGGCTGCGAGGAGGGTGTGATCGATGTATTGCGCTACATCGAGCGGGACATCCGCAGCTTCACCGTGGAAGGCGACCCTGTCGGCGCCATTGGCGACGACCTCTCGAACCTTGTCTCCCGTCTCGGCCATATCGAATCGCGTCGAGAGCGCCGAGAGGACCTCTCGGGTGATGGCCTCGACCAGGGCCTCACGATTCATGACACGACTTCTTCATTCAGGTCTGGAGTATTGCTGATCGAGCGCGTCGATCATGGCAACCCGACGGGCATGACGACCCCCTGACCACTCAGTGGACAGCCATTCCTCCACAATCTGGTACGCCAAACCGTTGCCGATCAACGCTGCGCCGAGCGTGAGGACATTGGAATGATTGTGCTCACGGCTGTTTCGAGCCGAAGAAAGGTCATAACAAAGTGCCGCCCGGACTCCCGGAACCTTGTTGGCAACCATTGCAGACCCGATGCCGGCGCCATCGATCATGATCCCCCACCGGCATTCGCCATCAGCAACCTTCCGGGCCACGGCGAAGGCATACTTCGGGTAGTCAACCGCGTCCTGGGAGTCGGTTCCACAGTCGACGACCTCCCAGCCGGCTTCCTTCAGTCTGAACGAGATCCGCTCTTTGAGTGGATACCCTCCATGATCGGCCCCAATGGCGATCGCCCCATCGCCATCCGAATCCGGCATGTCGGAGCTGGTCTCCTTTTCAGAATCCTCAGGTGGTGTTTGGGCTTCCACCGACATGACACCGTCAACGATTCGCTCGACAAGGGAACGCACCTCCTCCTCTGACGGCCTTGCTTGGAGTCTCGAAGATGTCATCAGATGCTGAAGGGGCCTCCTCGTCCGCCATCCTAGGAAGCTACCCGTATGATCCGGGCCATGGCTGACAGCGACACCGCCTTCCTCTGGGAAACTGAGGCGCTTCGCTCATCAAAGGCCACCAAGGGCCGGCATGAGCAGCGGCCCGACCGCGTCGACCGCGACGACGCCGACTGGATAACTTTGCGCGAAGCTACCGATCTCACTGGAATCCCTGTGTCCACACTTCGCAAGTGGGCTCGACGCGACGCCGTGCCCACCTATCTAGAGGAGACACCCGGCGGTCACCTTCGCATGGTGTCGCTGGGAGGAATCCGCCAGCGCGCCGATGAGCTCGGACGAGACGTGAAACCCGAGCCGCCGGCGCCGGTGAGGCCGCCTCCTCTTACCATCGACATTCAAGAGCCGGGGCCCCCAGAACCGGAGAACGTTGAAGAAGAGACAGCGGAGCCGGAGATCCCTGAGAGCACGATGCTCGTTCCTCTCGATGCGTGGAACAAGATGCTGATGCAGCTGGGGAATCTCCATGAGGCGGGTCAGCAGCTTGCAGAGGCCCGAGAGAGAACGGCCAAGGCCGAAACCGAGACGGTATTCCTCAGAGAGAGAATCTCTGAGATGCGGGGCGAGCTCGCCGAGGCGAAGACCTTCGCGACCCGGCCTCCGATTGTGGTCGAGCCGGTTTCTGAGCCGGAAGTTGATAAACCCTTCGAGGACATCCCGTCTGAGAAGGAAGATGAGGAATCGACGTCAGTGGACATCCCTGTGAGGAATCTGGGGGACATCGAGCCTTCGGATGAGCCTCATGTGCCAACAGATCAAGAGGAACTGCTCACACTGCCCGCCTACTCGCTGGCGATGATGAAACACGTCTACACGACCTGGCGGGGTCGCCCCCGGCGGTAAAGGGAGTCAAGAACCGGTTGCCCCGTGCGGGACTACGCGTTGGAGGCACCGATCAGACGATAGGTCACGTCCTGGGCGATGCTCATCTCCATCCCGAAGGTGAGCATCTCACCCGTCTCGTCGTCGGGCATATTGATGTCCATGACGATGCTCGTGCTCATGGAGAACTCGGCCTGACGGGCGTATCCCGCCTCGGCGTCGAACCAGGTCGTCATGTTGGAAACCGTCTCGTCGATGACAAACAAGAAACGGAGCTCCTCTGCGATGGCATCGATCTCGGCCTTCTCTTCGTCCGTGGCGTCACCCGGGATGAACGCCTGGAAGAACCCGATGAGAAACTCCGCTAGATCGAATTCGATCATCGATGTCGTCGAGGTGGTCTCGATCACGAGGACTTCATGACCGTCAATCGTCTCGGTGGCGGTCACCTTGTTGTCGATTTGGGTCACGATGGGCTCTCCGCCCATGAACATCGGGGTTTCGATGGTCTCGGACCAGCTATCACCAACCGTCACGGGGCGGTCGGCGAAGGGCGGGCCGATGAACCGTCCGGGATCCATACCGGGTGCGCCCAAATCCCCCAAACCGCCGAGATCGCCGCCCAAGGCGTCACCAAACACGTTGTCGTCCGGGATGATGTTGCCATGTTCGTCGACCACAATCGTCGCGTCGATGGCCTCTAGCTCGGCAAAATCGGGAAGTTCTGTTTGATCAATGGGCTCACCGTCAATGGTCCCCGTTATCTGAAGATCGGTGAAGTCACCTTTGATCGTGATCTCATATGTGTCAGGGTCCGGACCCTCGGCAACAGAGTGGGTGAAGATCGTCGTGCCGATCAGGTTGATCGAGGCGTTCCCTGGAATCTCCTCGTCGCCCATGGCCGACGCGTCGCCCGTGGCACTCATCTCGATCTGTTGGTCGATTCCGACCTCGTACTCGAACG
>JAZFTT010000011.1:0-4549 GCA_036446835.1 Acidimicrobiia bacterium | reverse complement strand
TTTTTCGCGAACTGGGTTCTCTTTTCGCGATCCGGCCGTTTCGCCAATGAGAATGCGAGAAACCCCGAGGAAGTCCCGGCCGAAGCCTCAACCCTCTCGGGGCTCTCACTGCCACTTCGCCGGGAAAGCGGGCCCCCGACTAGGCGACAGAGCCGAACATACGTAACACCGGTATGAGCGTCAAGGAGCATCTGCTCAATGTTTTCGCGTCTTGGAAAAACGTTTCGCGGATCAATCCCAATCAAATTCGGACGGTTGTCGAGTACACCCCCGTTAGCGTCATTCGGATGTGGTCAGACCGGAGTGTGCAACGTGTCGTACTTGCGCGACTCATCTCCAGGATCGGTGGAGCAGCAGCATTCTTTGTCGGCATTTGGGGCAAAGCGGCCTTCCAACTCGAAGCAACTGCCGGCGAACTCGCATTGGTCATGGCCGCTCTCGGTGTCGCGTCGCTGATCGGCGCCTCGATCGCCGGGGTGCTCATCGACCGCTTTGATCCACGCCGGGTTGTGCTCTACGGGGAGATCCTCTTCATCCCGTCCGCGATCGGACTGGTCTTTGCCGACACATTGTCTTCGCTGGTCGTAGCCACCTTCGTGTTAGGGCTGGTGGGTACGCCGGTCTTCACCGCCATTTCGTCTTTTGCGCCTTTCCTGACGGACGATGAGGACAAACTCGCCAAGATCAACGGTTGGATCGAGGGTGCGTCGTGGATCGCCTTCGTCATCGGCCCTGCGTTCGGTGCTCTTCTCGTGGTCACGATGAGCGTCGACGCCATCTTCGTCCTCGACGCTGGCACTTCCGCCATCGCCGCCCTCCTGATTCTTCCCGTCGGAGTGAGACGCCTCTCGGCAAGGGAAGAGGAGAAACAGGGCTTCGCCGAGATGAAGGAGGGCTTCGCCTACGCATACCGCAATCGTCGGCTCCGGTTCTACATCTGGC
Source organism: Acidimicrobiia bacterium (assembly GCA_036446835.1). Lineage (GTDB taxonomy): Bacteria > Actinomycetota > Acidimicrobiia > Spongiisociales > ZC4RG35 > SZUA-217. The sequence continues at coordinate 3,607 of JAZFTT010000011.1, read as the reverse complement.
TCGGAGCGTCTGTCTGGCTGCTCTTCGGGACCTTCGGCTCGCTCGAGCCTCTGTTCTATCGCGACGTCCTCGGGACCAACCTGGAGACTCTCGGCTGGGTGAACTCGATTTTCGGACTCGGGCTCATCATCGGAACCTTGATCTCCGGACGAATGTCGGAACGATTTCGCACTGCCCGATGGCTTACCTTCTTCGTCGCCCTCAATGCAGTAGGCGTCCTCGCCTACGTGGGTACCGACATGCTTCAGGTGGTGGTACCGGCCGGGGCGTTTTGGGGAATGATCATCGGTGTGATGGCGCCGCTTCTCCGCACGATGATCCAGTTGAACTCACCCGACGAGATGGTTGGCCGGATCATGGGTGTCACCCATATCCACTCGGAGATCGGTCATCTGATTCCGCTGGCGATCGCGCCCTGGCTTGCCGGAATCTTTGGCGTGCAGCCAACGCTGATCGGCGCCGGAGTACTGGTAGCAGTGGTGGCATCACTTTTCTGGCCAAGGGCTGCGCAGCTGGACAGAACCCGGAGGACCGAAGTGCCCCCGACCGGTCTTCCCGATCCGGCAGATGAGCCTCGTTCAGTGGGACACTGAGATCACCGCGAATCTGTCACACGCTGTTCCTATGATCGCAATATGACTGTCGAGCTGGAAAATCCCCGTCTCGAAACTCTCTCGCCAAGCCGGGCGGGTGACTTCAAGACGTGCCCTCAGCTATTCAAGTTCCGCGCCATAGACCGGCTGCCCGAACCAACCTCGATCTACCAGGCTCGGGGCACGACCGCCCATCTCGCCTTGCAGCGTCTGTTCGATGATCCTCTCGATCAGCGGACACCCGACCGACTGTTCAATCTCTTCCGCGAGGCATGGACCGAGGTCAGGGGTGATGAGGAGTTCGAAGGGCTGTTCGCTGACGAGGATGAGGAGCGGAAGTGGGGACTCGAGTCACTCGAGTTGCTTGGCAACTACTTCGCCATCGAAGACCCGAAATCGTTTGACCCCGAAGACCGGGAGTTGGACATGCTCGAGGACCTCGACGGAATCGTCATTCGCGGGATTCTCGATCGGATTGACCGTGACTCCGATGGCCGGCTGATCATCACTGACTACAAGACCGGCAAGGCGCCTCCCGAACGATATGCCCTGTCGGCGTTCTTTGCCCTCAAGATCTACGCCCTACTCATCCGAAAGCGCACCGACGAGACGCCCAAAGAGCTTCGCCTCCTCTATCTCAACGGACCCACGCTCTATCGACTCCCCGTCGACGATCGCCACCTCGACGCCATGGATGTCCAACTCCGGGCTCTATGGAGGGCCATCGACAGGGCACTAGCCACCGACCGATTCCCTACCCGCACGGGAAGACTCTGTGACTGGTGCTCCTTCCAGGAGATATGCCCCGCCTTCGCAGACGATGAGGTTCAGAGTCCGTTGTCATAGCCCCAATTCGCGCAATGGCTCAATTCGGAGCCGGTTAAGGTCGCCCCGTCCACTTATCCTTGGAGGAAAAGAAATGGAGCCGCAAGAGCAGGCCGGTGTGTTGCTGGGCGACGCAGCCGGGTATATCGCGACGAGAACCATTCGTATCGGTCTCGACCGTGGGCTCTTCGAGCTCATCGGAGAAACAGGTCCTATCGGTTCGGCTGATCTCGCCGAGGCCGGCGGACTAGACAAATTGTATTCGGAAGTGTGGTGCCGCTCGGCGTTCGCCGCCGGTGTGCTCGAGGGTCACGACGAAGACGCGTACACCCTGGCTCCGCATATTGAAGTGCTGCTTCTCGACCAGAGCTCGCCGGCATACGTCGGCGGTTTGTTCAAGGTGCTTACCGAACCCGAAGTGTTCGACACCTTCACCGAGAACTTCGAGTCTGGCGAGCGGATCTGGTGGGACCAGACCAGCCCGGCGTGGATCGCCGCCGTGGGCGAAACTGGCGGAGCCTTCAACACCCGATTCATACCCGGTGGTATCTCTCAGGTCCCGGGCGCTGCGGATCGTCTCGCCGCCGGCACCAAGGCTCTCGAGTTGGCTTGCGGAACCGGAGTCGGACTGGTGCGTCTTGGCACCGAGTTCCCAAATCTCGATCTTGTCGGGTTGGACGGTGACGCCCACTCTTTGAGATCCGCAGGTTCACGCATCGATGACGCTGGGATAGCCGGCAGAGTCCATCTCATCCACTCCGGCATGGAGGACCTCGACGCCGAAGAAGAGTTCGACGCGATAACAATCAACGTGTCGATGCACGAATGCCGAGACGTCGAAAAAGTGACTGGAGCCGTGCATCGGGCTCTCAAACCCGGTGGTTATTTCCTCAACTCCGACTTCCCATTCCCGGAGACCGGAGACGGCGTGAAGACCGTTCCCGGTCGGATCATGTCAGGAATCCAGTTCTTCGAAGCGTTGATCGATGACCAACTCCTATCCGTCAACTACTACCTCGACCTATACGACCGGCACGGATTCACCGAAAAAGGCGTCGTCGAGGTCACCCCGTTACACGCGATCACCTGGGCAAGAAAATAGGAAACACAGCTCTGAGACGGTGACGCCACCGGCGTTGGTCAGATGTCGGATGTGTCCCGAATCTGCACGATCTTCGACATTGTCAGGTTGTGACGCGCAAATGCCTCGGTCGTTCCGTTGCGACTTCGTAACGGAGATGCGACAGGGTTGCGCTACGCGGCATAGGAGAAAGTTGTGGAAGAGATGTTGGTTGATGCAGGACCAGCGGCACATTGGACGGGGGGCTCGTACTCTTTGGTGGAGAAGATACAGCGTTCTTTGGACTGATAACAGCGGTCGCTGTTGTCGTGACGGTTGTGGTTTGGCGATTTGACAAGGCCTGGCGCGGGCTCTCGGGGTCCTGGCCAACCTTGGTGCAATAGTGACCATGTTCTGGCTCGCGTTTGGGTTGTTTCAGGTGTTCAGCCTTATCGAGTTCATCGTCGGTCTGGTGTTCCTACTGGGAGTGGTTCTGTCCCTCGTCGGGGGGATCATGGCCCTGTTCTCGAGGAAGAAAGGTGGTGCTGGTCCAACCAAAACGTGAAACACGTGTACGCAAGGGAACCATGGGTCTGATCGGTGTGGCAGCAGTCATCTCCATCGTCGGATTCCTGTTCAGCAGGGAAAGCGTAAGTGAGGCCGAGGCTTGGGGTGCGACCGCGCTCGAAATGGCCAACTTGGAGTTCGACCGTCCACATCCTCGGTACCCTCGGGCGGGAAACTGCTGGTCGCCAACTCCGACGCGTCGCCCATGACTTCACACTCGAAGAACTCGACATCTACGTCTATTTCGGGCCCGGCAGCGAAGCCCTGGTAGATCTGAGCGCTGCCTCGCCGGGGACGTATCCGTACTTCTGCTCGCTCCATTCCGACGGGACGGAGGGGATGAGAGGAACGGTCACCATCGAGTCGTAGATGGCATCGGTCTCAGCCCCCCATCGAAAGAATCTCGGGAGTCCTGAGCGAAGGTCCTGATCGGTCAGGCAGAAAGTCCAATCCGGTTAGGACTTGGTCCCCTACCGCCATGACCCGTCAGAGACGATCATGTGAATGTTTTCACAAGGAAAGGAAACTCTGATGGCAAAACGCCTTCAAACACTCGGCATCG
>JAZFTT010000010.1:0-11353 GCA_036446835.1 Acidimicrobiia bacterium | reverse complement strand
GTCACGACCCGTACATGTCCTCGATCAGGTCGCCAAACATCGAGTCCATGGCGGCCCGTTTCAGCTTCTGGGTGGCGGTCAGCTCACCGTCCTCATGGTCCAACTCCTTGGGGATCATCCGAAACTTCTTGATCTGCTCCGCCCTGGCGAATCTCACATTGCTCTCGTTGATTACGCCCCGAACCAGCTCGATGACCTCCGGTTTCTCTCCGAGGTCGCGATAGGTCGTGTAAGGGATGCCTTTGCGCGTTGCCCAGTGACCGACCACGTCGAGTTCGATTCCGATGACCGCAGTGATGTACTTCCTACCATCTCCAATAACCATGGCTTCCTTGATATAGGGAGAAGTCTTGAGGATGTTCTCGATCTCGGAAGGCGAGATGTTCTTTCCGCCGGAGGTGATGATGATGTCTTTCATCCGGTCGACGATCTTCACATGGGTCCCGTCGACCCACTCCCCGACATCACCGGTCCTCAGCCACCCATCCTCGGTGAAAGCCTCAGCCGTCTTCTCCGGCTTGTTCCAGTACCCCTTGAAAACGGCCGGGTGCTTGGTCTGTACCTCGCCCGTCTCGTCGTCGATCCTCAACCCGATGCCGGGATAGGGAGAGCCGACCGTTCCAACCTTGTTGGCCCCTGGAAAGTTGCAGGTGGCCACCGCGGAGTTCTCGGTCATTCCGTACAACTCGAAGAGGGGCACTCCCATACCAAGGAAGTCCTGGATCAGCTCGGGTGCAATAGGTGCGGCTGCGACGGCGGCATAGCGAACACGGCGCATCCCGATGCGCTCTTTCAGCGCCCTGAACACAATCGGATAACCGATGAGGTAGAGAGTTCGGCTGAGGAAGGTGTGATCACCGTTGTTGGCCACCCGCTGGGCGCCAATGATCGAAACCAGCTTCATCCCGAATCCGAACCAGACTCGCTTGAACCATGTCCCGTCCTTGCCCTTGATGATGATGCCGGCATGAATTCGCTCCAGAATGCGAGGAACGGCAAAAAACAGGGTCGGTTGGATTTCGCGGAGGTTTTGCTGAACGGTCTCGATCGACTCGGCGAAGTTGAGTGTGCACCCGAATCCGAGCATGTGCCACGTGGAAAAGATGCGCTCTGCAATATGACACAGGGGCAGGTAGGTGAGAATCGAGTCGTCAGGGTTGGGCCGCTTCCCGGGTACTCGCCCTTCGATGCCCACCAGAGTCTCGACACAGAACAAGAAATTGGAGTTGGTGAGCATCGCCCCCTTGGGGGGGCCCGTGGTGCCTGACGTGTAGACCAGGGTTATCGCGTCGTCGACCGCTGCATCCGACATGACTCGCTCCAGGTGCTCCGGGTTGGCGGCACGGTGCCCACGGCCCATCTCGATGAAGTCATCCCAGAAGAGGAAGCGAGGGTCGTCACGCCATTTGCGGAATCCTCGGGGCTCGATATGGATGATTGTCCGAACGTCCGGGAGTGACCCGATGACCTCCATCACCTTGTCGGCCTGCTCCTGATCCTCGACGAGATGTACCACCGAGCCCGAGTCAGACAGGAGATATTCGACTTCGGCCGAGGGGTTGGTGGGGTAAAGCCCTGTGGTGATGGCCCGAACCGCGACAGTGGCCAGGTCGAGGATGATCCATTCGGGTCGGTCCTCTGAGTGGATGGAGACCCGGTCGCCGACCTCTACGTCGAGGGCGAGAAGACCGTGAGCTGCGTCTTGAACCAGCTCCCACAAATCGGTCCATGTGTACTCCTGCCATATGCCGTAGTCCTTTTCGCGCATAGCCACGGCGTCGGGAAGTCGCTCGGCCCACTCACGGACCATGACGGCACCAGTCCTGATTGCTGCGCCAGAGGCTGGAGCGTCGGACCGTTCAGCGAGAGTCGTCATTCGTTTGACCTCATCAAGGATTCGTGGAGCCTATAGAACAAAATCGGGACGCGTCGCGAATCTGGCGAGGTTGCGCTAGCTGCCACGACTCCACTCGGCGCCGCCGGGCCAGAACTCCTTCTTCCATATAGGGGCACGCTCCTTGAGCTCATCGATGATGAACCTGGCAGCGTCGAAGGCGTCGGCTCGATGGGCGGTGCCGACGGCAACGGCCACCGAGACCTCACCAACACCGACGACCCCTGAGCGATGCTCGACCGCGACCGAGAGCACCGGCCATCGCCTGCCGGCGTCGGACACGATCTCGGTGATCTTCGGTTCCACCATCTCGGCATAGACCTCGTACTCCAGATGAGTGACCCCGGTCTTGCCTTCTGAGTGATCACGGACGGTGCCGAGGAAGAGAACGGTTGCCCCGGAATCGGGGCGTCGCACAGAATCGACGAGAGCGGCCGCGTCGATCACCTCATCTCCGACCTTCACTCTGACCGTTTGCGGGGATTGGTCCATAGACTTCCAAGCCTATGACGGATCAAAGGCCCCGCGATCCCGGAGACGATCTCGGCTTGACCGAGTCCGACGACAAGTCGGCTGCCTATGTAGATAACCCGGTTTCGGCAAGCGCCCGGCAAGCCGACCCGTGGACAATGATCCTCGGCATTCTCGGCGGCGTCCTTCTCGGGACAGGCGTGACCTTCGCCGTCCTTGGATTTGTTGGAGTCTTCGAAGAGCCTCCCCCACCCACCGTGCCGCCGGCACCAACCCTCACCGCCCCACCGCCGACCGGGCCTCCACCGACCCTTGGCGGCAGGGCGACGGCCACTGCCGTCGCCCAGCGGGTGATCCCGTCGACGGTATACGTCGAGACGACAAATCTGCTGACGACAGGGAGTGGCAGCGGGGTGGTCTTCGGAAGCGACGGTTACATCATCACCAACCACCACGTGATCGCGGGCGCAACAAACGTGACTGTCACCTTCGCCGACGGAGCGCGTTTTCCCGCCCGGGTGGTCGGCTCCGACCCCGTCACCGACCTCGCCGTCCTCCTGGTCGACCGTGAGGACCTGACGCCTGCTGAGATCGGTTCCTCGGCTTCTTTGAGTATCGGGGAGCCGGCCGTGGCCGTCGGCAACCCCCTTGGCCTCGTGGGTGGGCCCACTGTCACCTCAGGGATCATCAGCGCCCTGAATCGTTCTCTCGACGTTGCCGGAGGACAGTCCCTCTATGGCCTGGTCCAAACCGACGCTCCGATTGCCCCCGGGTCCAGCGGAGGAGCACTTGTGGATGCGCGCGCCAGGCTGATCGGCATCACCACGGCAATCGCCGTATCCGACGTCGGCGCCGAGGGCCTCGGTTTTGCCATCCCCATCGATCTGGCAATTGGAGTCGTCACCGACATCATCGAGAACGGGCAAGTCGACCACGCGTTGCTCGGGATCAGCGGCTCAACCGTCTGGGCTGAGGAGGGGGGAGCTGAATATCCCGTGGGTGTGGGCGTAACTGGGATGCCCGCCGGTTCGGCATATGAGGAATCGGGGGGTCAGATCAACGACGTCATCGTTGAGATAGCAGACACACAAGTCCACACGATCGATGACCTTCTGGCCACGCTTCGACGTCTTCGCGCCAACGACAATGTGGAAATCCGTATCCTGCGTGCCGACGATGGATTACTTCTCGACGTTGTACTCGGAAAGCTCGAATAGATGAGTGACGACCTCTTCTCGAAACTGTTTGAGCTCTTCGACCAGCCTGGACCGATCAATTGGAAGCTGGCCGCCGAGGTAGCCAGACATCTGGCGGGTGAGCGTCAGCCCGTGGAGCCCTGGGCAGCAGAGGAGTTCAGGGAACTGACGCGTCTGGCCGAGTACCGAATGGAGCAGATCGCACCGTTTCGGGTCATTCCAGCCACCGACGTGCTCCCAGTTGATCCTCGCACCTGGGCAGAGAAGAATCTCGAGTCTTACGCTCCGCTCGTAGAGCCATTTGGTGAGTCGGTTGGAGGTGACTCGCCAGTGGCGCCGCTCCTCGCTCAGATGGGCCCGGCAATCGTCGGCCTCCAGGCCGGGTCCCTCGTCGGCTTTCTCGCTACATGGGTAGCCGCGTCGTTCGACGCCGGGCTGCCTCAGGATCGACTTGGTGCGATGAGTCTCGTCGTCAGCAACATCGAGTCGCTGACGGTCGAGGGTGTCGATCGACGAGAGGTCCATCTCTGGGTGGTCGCCAACGAGGTTGCATTCCGGGCCACCAGCCAGTTGCCGTGGATACAGGACCACCTGTCCGATCTCACCGGCGACTATGCCGAGGCAGCCAAGATCGACCCGACCAAGCTGAGCGGGCTGATGATGGGAGGCACCGACCCCGCTGACATCGAGCGCGCCCTCGAAGAAGCGGGGGGTATCGAAGGCTTGATCGGCGGGGAAGAGGCCGAGGCCCCGCGAGCCGAGCTGGAAGCCTTTCTCGGAGCCATCACCGGTTGCTCGAGACTGTTGGCGCGGAGGGCTCTCGGGGACATCGCTCCGAACTTCGACCGGATCTCGGAGGCTCGAGACATTGCTCGCACCGAGCTCGCCGAGCAGCCGACCATTGGTGTCGGGCAGGTGCCCGTCGAGGTCACCCGGCTAGGCGACGCTTTCAACCAGGACGTGGAACAACGCTACGGCGAGGACTCCCTCAGGACACTGTGGTCCGACCCGTCGCGCATGCCCACCGCCGCCGAACTTCGCGACCCAACCGCCTGGGCAGCCCGGGTCCTCCTCGACGGCTGGACCTAAAACTGCGAACCTGAGGTTGTTAGGCCCGGATATGGGCCTAACAACCTCAGGTTCGCTCGAGAGTCCGCGGGTCCTCAGTTCAACTAGCCGAAGAGGCTGCGCCACAGACGACGAAGGATGCCGGGGTCTTGCGGTGGAGGCAGGGTCGCCAGCACCGACTCATGGAGATCCGGTGGGAGGTCGCCCAACAGAGCCATGCCCCCGGAACGGGTCTCCCAGACGTATGTCACCTGTCCGGCCGTGAAGGTGCGTTGGTAGACCGCCTCTCCGAACTGGATTGTCTTCGCGTCGGGTAAGGCCACGATGGTAGGTGTCTCGAAGACGGCGAACGAGAAGAACCCGTCTGAGTAGTAGGCGAAGCGAAGCCCATCCTCATCCTCATAGAAGTCCAGACGATCGAAGCCCCCCACGCTCTCCGGCAGAAGGGTTTCGACCTCGCTGCGCGGCTGGAGCACTTCGGCTTCGAGAAAGTCAGGTGACTCGAGCATCGGATCGGTCGGGTCGAACGAGACAAAACGCCGCTCGCAATAGGTGTCGCCACTCGCAGTGAAAGTCGTCGCAGTCACGAGAACCCCGGTCTCATCATCAAAAACCAGCTCCGCGCGAAGAACACCATCGCGGATCAGTTGGTGAACCGTGACCTCTCGACCGAGAAAGTCGGCGGTGCCTGCATCCTCGACAACATAGAGAGGCTCGATGGGTGCCATATCCTCTGAGTCGACCGAGGCAGAAGAGACGACGCCGCCTTGACGAGACAGAGTCCAACCCCCGTCGCCAGAGGACACTTCGATGTCGCCGGCAACAGTTGACGTCATCCGGATCTCCCCGCTGCTCTGAGCAATCCTCACAACGGCGTCTCGCACACCATCCGGCGTCGAACAGCTGATGATCTGCTCGGCCGTGTACGCAGACTCACGACTCTGCTCCAGTAGTTCCTCCAACTCTGTGGCCCACGCCGCCGAAGCGGGCATGAGGATGAAGACCACAACCAGAGAAACGAGGCGCTTCATTCGCTCAGGCTCCCCAGTACCGGTACCACGACCTTGGCGGGACTGAATGCCGGATCGAGTGACGCTCGGGCACCGAAACGACTGCTCAGATCGTCGGCGGAAATTGAAGCCGGTGGTGGAGTGACGATGGAGGCGATCGCAATGATCAGGGCAACAGCCGCGGCGGCCGCGCCAACCCAGACACCCCGGTTTCGATGAATCGGAACGGCGGCGGCGTCCGCCTCCGGCAGCAGACCTGCTGGAAGCTCGAGAATCGGGAGGGAGCGCACCGCGGCCCTGACGGCTTGCATCTCCTCGAGGTCTGCAGAGCATCGGCCGCATGTGGCGAGATGGCTGAGCAACTCGGAGGTCTCGTCCTCGATGAGCTCCCCGTCGAGGTATGCACTGATCAGCTCCGAGGGATGAGTCACGTCAATAGCTCCCTCATCATCCTGCGACCGCGATGAATCCGGCTTCGAACTGTGCCGATCGGAACCGAGACAGCCCGGGCAATCTCCTCATAGGAGAGACCGATGACATCACACAACACAACAGCCTCCCGAAACTCGATAGGAAGTTCGAGGAGCGCCTTCTGAATATCGTCCCCGAGTGTGATCCGGGCGTACTCGACGTCAGCGGGGTCTGAAGTCGCGACGTCCCAACGGTCGATCTCGTCGGGGAGTGGGGAAGTCGGACGGCGCTTGCGTTTTCGAATCTCGTCGAGAAAGGCGTTGCGGGTGATCCTCCAGAGCCAGCCCTCGAAACTCCCCGGCTGATAGTTGGCGAGCCCGCGACGGACTCTGAGAAGGACCTCCTGGACGAGGTCGTGGGCGTCATCGGCATTGCCGGTGAGGCGATAGGCGAAGTTGTAGATCTTCCGTCCGTAGACACGCGCAACCTCTTCCCAGGTGAGCGGGATGGACTCCACCATGGAGACCTACTCCAAGAACGACGCGGTGCGTCGTCTAGTTCCTACGAATCGGCGACGTCCGAAGCATCGGGCTTTTTCGCGTCCGGAGAATCGGGCTTCTGTGCTTCCGAGGCATCGGAGACGTCCGAAGCATCGGGCTTCTGCGTGTCGGACACGTCATCCTGAGAGCCCTCCTCAATTCCCTTGCGAAACTCCTTGGCGGATGAGCCAAGAGACCGCGCCAGGTCAGGAAGCTTTCTCGCCCCAAAGATCAGCAAAACGATGAGCAGGATTATCAGTAGCTCTTGTCCTCTTAAACCGAACAAAAAGTTCCTCCTTGTCCTGTCATCCTACCTCAGGTGAGAAACGAGTCCTCTCGCTAGCCCAGCGCCATCCAATCAATGAACCCCTGTATCCGCTCCCGGGTGATGAAACGGAGGTTGGGCTGGCGGGCCTCGATGTCGTGGATCATGAAGGGGCTGTATTTGGCTGTCACCAACAACCCCCGATCTGCGCCCGAAGAGCCGAACTCGGCAATGAACCTCTTGCAGGTGGACTCCTCCAGTTCGGGGTGCTCTCCCGGTCGGTGCGGCTCAGTGAGGATGTAAGTGGACAGACCATCCTTGATGACCATGTAAGTGCCGGGCATCGCCTGCTCGGTAACCCCGTATCCGAACATGCGGAGAAGGGCTAGCACGAGATCGGGAGCACTCACGCTCTCCGGGTCGACCCCAATGGCTCGCAGGCCTCGTTCCAGGCCCGCGGGCAGCTTCAGCTCTTCGATGATCGGGCCCAACTCGTCGGAGGGAACGTCGGTTTTGGTCTCGTATACGACCGAGTGGTCGGTCTCTTCTTCGAAGGGGGCAGCAAAGGGATCGTGCGCGATGTTGACCAAGGTCAGACCCATGTTCTCCATCGGCGGGGGAAGCTCACCGACGGCAGGCAACTCCGTTCGACCAATCTCTCTGATTTCTCCGCGTCCTGCTCGCGCCACGACCACCGTCACACCGTCGATGGGGAGTGTGTGCCGCTTCTCACGTACTACCTCGATGGCCTCGTCGACCAATAGCTCATTGAGCACAGGGTCGTCCTCCTCCGACAGGGGCACGTCGAAGACGACAATCGCCTCCTCCCCCCGTACGTGAAAGTCGGCTACCGGAGCATGGTGGCTCGCTTCAGGCTCATAGAGGTCGTGACCGGTAGCCAGACCCGCGCCTACCGCCGTCGTCGATGACTCCTCCATCAGCCGGGCTTGTTTCCGCCTGCTCCGAGTCAGGTTCCAGACGACAAATCCGAGAACAACGATGACAAGAAAGATGGCAAATCCATCCATTGTTTAGGCCTCACTCGTGCGTGGTCGGACAGGACACTAAGCATTATCGCCGTCTTCGAGGAACTGTTCCGAATCCGTCTCAAAGTCGAGCTCGATCTCCGCTGTTGGCTCATCGGCCCCGGCGTTGAGACGATCAATCATACGTTGCTTTGAGGTCTCGGTTCCAAAAGCCGTGATCACGTCTCCCGGTAGGAGAAGGGTGCTGCCGGAGGGAACGATGACCTCGCGGTTGCGTCTGATAGAAACCAGCGTCGATCCCTCAGGCCACGCAACCTCGCGGACATGCCGCCCATCGGCGATCGAGCCGAGCGGGATGCGAAATTCGTAATAGCCGGCACCTGGGTCGGTTCTCTGCACCAATCGCAATCGCTGGAGCTCCTCGTCAGTTGTCGAGGCCAGTGCCTCGTGATATGCCTTGACTGCCTCCTCCCGACGGAAAAGGCCAACCAGACGCTGAGGATTCTCGTCGTCAACGACGGGGAGTCTCCCGACACCCAGTGCAGCCATGCGCTCCAGCGCCCTGGAAACCGGTGTTGTTGGGGTCACTGTGACGGGCCGCGGGGTCATCACATCCCGCACCGTGGTCTCGGATGGCAATCCATCGGACCGGCTGATGTCCGTGGTGGTGACGATCCCCACAAGATGGTCGTCCTCGATGACGGGAACTCCGTGGGACCGACCCGCACGAAGTCGACTGTCCGTCTCGCTCAAAGTGTCATCGGGGTGAGTGATCATGGGGGAGGTCTCCATCACGGTGCCCACTTCGACCGTGTCGAGGATGTCAACACTGCCCGTCCGCCGAATCCTGATCCCCTTCCGCTTCAGGGCCTGGGTATAGACCGATTCTTTGTGAATGCGCTCGGCAAGAAACGTGGCGAGAGTCGCAGCCAGCATGAGTGGAACGATCAGCCCATAATCCCGGGCACCGGTGACCTCGAAAACAATCAGAATCGATGTGAGCGGCGCCCGCCCCACCACGGCGAACATCGCCGCCATCCCGACAACGGCGAAGGCGCCTGGCTCGAGTGGGGATGCCCCGGTCCAGTAAGGTTCGATGAGTCGGGCGAAGCCGGCCCCAATAGCCGCCCCCATGAACAACGAGGGCATGAAGGCGCCGCCGGAAGCTCCGGACGAAATGGTCAGGCTGGTCGCGACGGCCTTTCCGAAGGCAAGGAGGATGAGTATCCACCACAGGTCTCCGCCCAGGCCGGTAACGGCTGAGACCTGCTCACTTACGAGCAGATCGTTGATGAAGCTCTGGCCCGTTCCAAACAGCCGAGGCTCCAGAAAGATGAGTCCGGCCACGAGAAGACCCGCGCCCACCGGACGCATCCACGACCAGGACCGCTCGTACTTCTCGGCTATGCCCTCGAGACGATCGAGCAGCTTGAGAAAGAAGACGCCGACCAACACCACGGCTACTGCCATGGCCGCATAGATGACCAACTCCCAAAACGAGCTGAGGTCGTAGGCGCCGGTAGACAAGGCAAGCTCTTCGCCAACGATCGACCCGGATGTGATCGCTGCAGCGACCGAGGCGATGACGATTGCAGACATGTGCTTTGGAGCGAAAGACGAGAGAATCACTTCGAGCGCAAAGAGCATTCCCGCGATCGGGGCATTGAACGACGCACCAATAGCGGCTCCGGCGCCGGCGGCGACGAGAGATCTGACCTCCTCCTCGCCGAGTTTGAAAATCCTCGACACCCACGAGCCAACCGCTCCACCGATCTGAACGATCGGACCCTCACGACCGGCCGAACCCCCCGACCCGATCGTGATGGCAGTGGTCAACATCTTCAGTGGAATGACCCGCTTCCTCATCCGACCACCGCGAATAGCCAGAGCGGCCGCTGCCTCAGGGACACCGTCGCCGGCTACCTCAGGGGCATATCGCTTGGCGATCCACCAGGCAACCAGAAAACCCAGGGGAACAGTGAGAAATATCCAGGCACGCTGGAGACTCCAGAAGCCCACCTCTTCGGCGTTGAACAGCGGGGCCAGCAATGGGGCGAGGAGATCCTGGATGGCCTCGAGAAGCAGAACGAGTCCCGCGGCGCCCAAGCCGACCCCGACTCCAACAAGCGCCGCCAAAACGAGAAAGCCGCCCATCTGACGCTCGGCAAGAGCGCCGACGCCAGGCAGCTTGCGGATGCTGTTCAGTGGATTTGTCACAGACGGTGAGAGTAGGAACTGAGATACGGTATTTCCGCATCAGGAGACTGAAAACCGGCACAATCGGCGTGCAATGGCATTCAGATCACACGTGGGGCGAGGTTTCGACCTCTCGAGTCTCCCCAACCGGCTGCTGCTCGGCCTGGTCGGTATCACCGGTGTGGCCGCCGTCGCACTGTGGTTGAGCCAGGGTGAAACTGCCGTCTTGTGGGCACCGGTGCATGCGTTCCTGGTTTGGGCGTTGACCCGGGAGCTCGACCCGGACCACGACTCGACAGCGCTGATCGCCGGGCTGACCGCCGGACTCTGGGTGCTAGTCGGGTTCGATGTGGGCGGTGCCCTCCCGGCGATCGGCCTTCTTCTGGCGGCCCGTATCGTCGTGAACACCACCGGGCGGAGACCACTTGTGTCGGATCTCGCCGCGCTCGGAGTCCTTGCCGCGGCTATCTCGTTCACCCCCTCAGGCTGGGTCGCCGGGTTCGGGCTGGCGCTGGCCATCTACATCGATGATCGGATGGCGGATGAGCACACCACAGCGGCGGCCCTCACGGCGCTTCTCGCCGCTCTCGGTTCGTCAGCAGTTGCCACTTTGAACCAGGTTTTCCCTCAGCAAATGCCCGACATCAACGAATTGCTCGTCGTCATCATCGGGTCACTTGCTCTGATGGCGGTCGTCCGAGAGCCCGAACCACCGACCAGCCTCGTCGACTCACGAAGAAAGACACCCATCTCACTTGTTCGACTCCACGCAGGTCGGGGGTTGATTGGTGTCCTTGTGTTCGTCGCCGCCTTCCTGGCAGGCCCCGACGCTGCAGCCATGGGACCTGCCGTGATGGCTCTCATGCTCGTCCTCATCTCCAACGAGATAGAGCGGATCCGACGACGTCACTAACTTGACCCCATGTGTCGATCAATCAAGCGTCTCCGAGAAGGCGCCACTCCTGCGCCCCGAGACGAAATAGAGGCGGCCGCCCTTCAGTATGTGCGGAAGATCTCGGGCTTCGCAAAGCCTGCATCACACAACGAGAGCGTGTTTGACAACGCGGTCTCCGAGATAGCAGCAGCCTCGCAACGGCTTCTCGACGGTCTTGAAGTCAGAGGCGCCGCTAACTGAGCTCCACTCCAAGACCCAATGCGATTGCGTCGACGAGAGCACTATGGGCCGCCGCCACGTCCTGGGCGGCCACACCCACGCTCTTGAACAAAGTGACATCCGCCGCCACCTGCGGATGAGTGCCGGCGAGCAGATCGGAGAGAGTCGTATCGGGTTCGCGACCAGCCTGGATGAGATCTCCG
>JAZFTT010000009.1:0-4236 GCA_036446835.1 Acidimicrobiia bacterium | reverse complement strand
ACTCCCCGGGGGACAGGTGTTGACCCCGCTGGTATTCACGCAGAAATCCGTCCAACCGTCATTGCACAAATCGAACGGCCCGCAGTTCACCGGGAGGATCGCAGCTTGCGCCGTCAACGGCCGGAGTATGTAGGTAGCCGGTGCAGCTACGAGAGCGGTGCCGACCAGGGCAGCCCTTCGCAAGAATCCTCGTCGGCTAGTCCTGGCATCCAGGAATCGGCTGGCGGTTCCGACCAGACGGGTGCTCATGGTCTTCCTGTCGGATGTAGGGCTATCGGAAGTCGTGCGAGCACGAGATAGGAGGCGTAGGCCCCGAGGATGGCGAAGACCGCGAAGAGGAGTATCTCGAGCGTGCTGGCATTCCAGGGGAAGGGCGTTGTGCCGTTGATCGCCACCCAGACCAAGAAGAGTGTGGCGGACGCGTTGTATACGACGTGAATCAAGCTCGGCGGTGTGTCGACTCGACCGAAGCACCCACAACTCTGGACCGGGATCCGACCGCGGATCGCTGTCAGGGTGAAGATGGTGAATCCGGCGTAGAGGACGGCCGCGGGAATCAAGGCCATCGCTGCCGCGCTCAACCCCAGCAAAGCCGCGGTCAACTCTGTCACGCCCAAGGACCTCGAGACGAGACGGGAAGACGGGAGGCCTGCGGCCCGAAGCGCCCCGGACGTCGGATCCGGGTCCACCGCCTTGGCCATCCCACTTGCGCCCAGCAACAACAAGGTGATAGCTGCAACCGCTTGTCCGACCACCGGGGCACCTTAACCGTGTCGTCGAAACGTCATCGTGTTTGTGTTGGGGGGCACTTAGTCTGTTGCGGTGCCGTCCTATCAACTGAGCCACATACACGCGCTGGAAGCTGAATCGATCCACATCATCCGCGAAGCCGTTGCCGAGTCGGAGCGTCCCGTCTTGCTCTTCTCGGGAGGCAAAGACTCTGCTTTGGTACTTCGCCTCGCGGTGAAAGCGTTCTGGCCCGCCCGGGTGCCATTTCCGATCATGCACGTGGACACGGGTCACAACTTCCCCGAGGTGATCGAATTTCGAGATCGCACGATCGCCGAACTCGAGGCACACCTGATCGTCGCCAGCGTCGAAGAGGCGATAGAACAGGGGCGGGTGGTGGAGGAGACAGGTCCCCGGGCATCTCGCAACAGACTCCAGACAGAGTCATTGCTCACCGCTATCGACGCCCACCGTTTCGATGTCGTGTTTGGCGGCGCACGCAGGGATGAGGAGAAGGCTCGAGCGAAGGAGCGGATCTTCAGCTTTCGAGACGAGTTCGGACAGTGGGACCCCAAGAACCAGCGCCCCGAGCTATGGAACATCTACAACGGGCGTCACCGGGTGGGGGAGCACATGCGGGTGTTTCCGATTTCCAACTGGACCGAGATGGATGTGTGGCATTACATCGAGGCAGAAGGGATCGAGTTGCCGTCGGTCTACTTCTCTCACCAGAGAAAGGTGTTCGAACGCGACGGGATGCTGATGGCAGAGTCTCCTTTCCTTCAGCCGATGATCGGTGAGGAGGTATTCGAAGCCACCATCCGTTTCCGGACTGTTGGCGATATGACCAGCACCGGAGCGTTCGAGTCGGGGGCGGCGACCCTCCGTGAGGTGATCGATGAGGTCTCAGCGACCCGGATCACCGAACGCGGCGCGAGCAGGGCCGACGACAAGAGGTCGGAGGCGGCCATGGAGGATAGGAAGAAGGAGGGCTACTTCTGATGTCGGCAGAGTTGGTGCGCCTGGCCACGACGGGTTCGGTCGATGACGGCAAGAGCACTCTCATCGGGCGTCTGCTCTATGACAGCAAGCAGATCTTTCAGGACCAGCTGGAAGAGGTCGAAGACGCCTCGAAACGTCTTGGTACCGACTACGTCGATCTGGCGCTCTTGACCGATGGGCTTCGAGCAGAGCGGGAGCAAGGCATCACGATCGACGTGGCGTATCGCTATTTCGACACTCCCCGGAGGAAGTTCATCCTTGCCGACACTCCCGGCCACATTCAGTACACGCGGAACATGGTCACCGGTTCGTCCACCGCCAACATCGCGTTGATTCTCGTTGATGTCCGAAAAGGGGTGCTGGAACAGACGAAACGGCACTCATTCCTGGCCTCCCTCCTTGGTGTTCCTCATCTCGTTCTCTGTGTCAACAAGATGGACCTGGTCGATTGGTCGGAGGAGCGCTTCGACCAAGTTGTCCAGGAGTTTCGGGAGTTTGCCACCAGGCTCGATGTCCACGACCTCCGCTTCTTACCGGTGTCGGCCCTCCTCGGAGACAACGTGGTGCACCGGTCGGAGAACATGAGCTGGTACCACGGGCCAACCGTCCTGGAACTTCTCGAGGAGATCCATGTCGCCTCCGACGAGAACATGATCGATGTCCGCTTTCCGGTGCAGTACGTGGTTCGTCCGCATCGGTTGGAGTATCAGGATTTTCGTGGTTACGCCGGGACTGTCGCCGGGGGTTTGATGAGGCCGGGCGACGAGGTCATGGTTCTTCCCAGTGGCTTCACTACCAAGATCAGGTCGATCGAGACTCACGACGGCCCTCTGGAGGAGGCGTCGCCCCCGATGTCGGTGATCGTGACCTTGGAGGACGACATCGACATCTCCCGGGGAGACATGATCTGCCGTCCCCACAACCAGCCTCACGCTTCCCAGGATATCGATGCGATGGTGTGCTGGATGGCCGAAGGCTCTTCATTGCGTCCCGGGACCAAGTACGCGGTCAAGCACACAACACGCTGGGCCAGGGCGATGGTGAAGAGTCTCCGCTACCGACTGGACGTCAACACGCTTCATCGAGACGAATCGGCAACATCGCTGGCTCTCAACGAGATCGGTCGCATCAGTCTGCGCACGACGACGCCGCTGTTGTTCGATGAGTACCGCCGCAATCGGCAAACAGGGTCATTCATCCTGGTCGACGAGGCCACCAACGCGACGGTTGGCGCCGGGATGATCACGGGCGTTGCCACTTGACCAGAAACGTGCAGTGGCAGCAGGGTCGGGTCGGAGCTTTGCAGAGGTCCAAGACAACCGGAGGCCCGGGTTTGACGCTATGGCTGACCGGACTCCCCGCAAGTGGAAAGTCGACGATTGCTTTTGCCGCCGAGGAGAGACTCGTCGGGCGCCAAAGGGCGGCTTATGTCCTCGATGGCGACAATCTCCGTCACGGGTTGACCGCCGATCTGGGGTTCTCACCCTCCGACCGCGCCGAAAACGTTCGCCGGGTGGGTTCGGTAGCGCTGCTCCTGGCCGACGCCGGTCTGGTGGCCCTGGTCCCGGTCGTCTCGCCCTACGCCTCCGACCGAGCCCTGGTCCGGGCATTACACGAGGAAATGGGCGTCCCTTTTCTCGAAGTGTATGTCGACGCACCGCTCGAAGTCTGCGAAGAAAGAGACCCCAAAGGCCTGTACCGCAAGGCCCGGGCTGGGACTCTCCCCGGGATGACCGGCATCGATGACCCCTATGAAGCTCCTCAACACCCCGACCTTCGACTTCGGACGGCGGACACCTCGGTTGACGAATCGGTGGACGTCTTGTTGAAGGCCATCGACTCCGCCGAATCAGAGGCGTTAGCCACACCTTGAGACCGGTGTTCACCGCTTGGGGCGTGACGCTCCTGACGCTCGTGCTGATCGCCGCTGTGATGGCAAACCCGATCACCGCGATGGGATCAGACACGTCAACCCGCTGGGACAGCTTTTCGGAGTCTTCGACTTGCGGTGACCCATATACCCGGACACCGTTCGTTTCGGAGCAGGGGAGCCTCGCCGAATCCGAGCCGATCTTCGGGCCGTTTGGCACCTACTTTGGGCGATCGATTGCGGAGGTGCGCTCCAGTCTCGTCTACTGGGCGGTGCCCTTCAGCGGCGGTCGCACCACCAAGGTTCACCGGGCCATGCTCCCTGCACTGAACCAGGTGGCGGCCTCCCTCGCTGCGGAGGCGAGCAATGGCAGGGTCTACCGAATCACCTGGGGTGGAGGGTTTACGCCGAGGACCATCGGAGGTACACACCAACTCTCCCGACATGGGCTGGGTCTGGCCATCGACATCAATTCGGCGCAGAACCCCTACCGGGCGGACAACCGGCTCATCACCGACATGCCAGCCTGGTTTGTCGATGTCTGGCGGTCCGCAGGCTTCTGCTGGGGCGGCGACTGGAAGTACGCCAAAGACCCGATGCACTTCAGCTGGATGGGCCCCGGCGCCAAAGGCTCT
>JAZFTT010000008.1:0-3406 GCA_036446835.1 Acidimicrobiia bacterium | reverse complement strand
AAACCACACCCTCTTCTGCATGTACGGCAATCCAGCCTGTTCATGAGATAGACCAATGGGCTGCACCCATAAGTGCCGTTATGCGCGGTGTTTTTCCTGTGGTAGGGCATTGGACTTCACCGGTCGGGACCAAAGTCTGTTCCGGTTTTGACTTGGTCCTCTAGCGCCGTGACCCGCCAGGCCTGATCATGTATGTGAATGTTTTCACAAGGAAAGGAAATCTGATGGCAAAACGCCTTCAAACACTCGGTATCGTTCTAGCGCTGTTCGGCGTTGGTTTCGTTATCGCCGGTGGGGTTGCGTTTGTTCAAGTACAGAACGGATACGGCTCCCTACAGTCTTTCAGCGAAGCACAAAACGTGACTTTGAGCTACAACGAGGACGGACAACTCATCGATCGTGGCACCACCGAAGGTGCCGCGGCGATCATGGCCCTTCTCGTAGATGACTGGGGCTACCCCGTCAACGAATCACATCTGAACCCCGATGATCCGCTGGTCAACACGTCAACTGAGTACATGTATCAGATGGCGACCATCGGCTACCACATCCTCCACGGCACCCAGACCGTTGTTCTGGACGAAGCCGTCGAGTACAACGGCGAAACCTTCGCCGCCGGCTCCTACGACCTCGTAGTGAACACGGTGGGGAGCGAGGAGCGCGTCGCCGCCGGTCTCGGTGGTTATTGGACCGACTTCGACCGCAGCCACCCGATCGAAGGTCCCGCCCGTTCACAGGCGTGGAGTGGTACGGCACACGGACTCTTCGGTGAGCTTGGTGTCGGCACGGTGACCGACTCTGCACTGCAGATGGGCATGGGTCTTGCAGGTGCTTTCGCCGGTTTAGGCCTGATCGCACTCGTCGCAGGATCTGGCCTGGTCTGGGTTGGCCGGTCCCAAGAAGTCTTCGAAGGTATCGAAGTCACCGCACCCGAGATGGCACGTCAAACAGTACACGTCAGCTAACAACCCGCCCCAGGCGGATGACACGAGGCCCCCGCATCAAGCGGGGGCCTCGCTTATTGATCCAATCCAGGCAGGACAGCAGTTGGCTAGCCTCGGAAGCGATGACCCGACTGAACATCGACCTCCAAGACGATCCGGAGATTCCAGCCGGGAAAGAGCTCATGGAACATCTCGTAGGGGCGCACATGGTCGCCGGAGACGAGGAAGAACTCCTCCACCTCGTCCGTCATTCAATCGACGTGCTCCATTCGACCTCGTCAGAAAACAGCATCCGTGTGCTCACACACGCCGTCTACCGCGGTCAGGCCCTCATCATCAGACTCCTCGACCTGGCAGCAAGCCAACAAATCCAACTCGAAAACGCCGACATCCGCTACCAACCACCACCAACACAAGATTCAGACCGTCACAGAGAACAACGACTAGACCTATGGACCAGCCTCCGCGACGAATAACTCCCGGAGCGATGACCCTCCTAGGGGAAGATCCCCCTCACCAATTTGGCGTCCGCCACACGTTGGATCCCCTTCATCAGGGCCGCCGTCCTCATATCTACATTCTCTCTCACCGCTATCCCGTGAACCTCTTCGTATCCGGCGATCATGATCTCCCTCAGACGCGCCACTATTTCGTTCTCGGTCCAGAAATACTTCTGCACGTCCTGCACCCACTCGAAGTAGGAGACGGTGACACCACCGGCATTGGCAAGAATGTCGGGCACGACGAAGACTCCTCGCTCTTCGAGGATGTCGTCGGCGTCGAGGGTTGTCGGGTTGTTGGCGCCCTCGATGATGATCTTCGCGGTGATCTCGCCGGCGTTGCCTGTATGGATGACTCCCTGGATGGCCGCTGGGACAACGACGTCGACGTCGAGCGTGAAGATCGAGTCCCCGTCGATGAAGTCGGCATCAGGATATCCCTCGAGAAAGCGGTTCTCATCGACCCATCTCCCTACCGCCTCGACATCCAGGCCATCATGGTTGTAGATCCCGCCCGAGATATCGGACACCGCGACAACTTTGGCGTCCATTTGTTGGCCCGCAACGGCCGCATAACGGCCGACGTTTCCGAACCCGTGAATCGCCACTGAGGCTCCAACAGGGTTCAGATCGACTGCCGCGGCGGCCAGAGGAAGAAGAAACATCAGCCCGCGACCGGTGGCCTCTCGCCGAGCGATGCTCCCGCCGAGGGCGGGAGGCTTCCCGGTGACCACAGCGGGAACCGAATGCCCAACATGCTGGGAGTAAGTGTCCATCATCCACGCCATCACCTGCTCGTTGGTTCCAAGATCAGGTGCCGGAATGTCCTGGTCCGGGCCGATCACATTGATGATCTCCATCGTGTATCGCCGGGTCACACGTTGCAGTTCAGCTCGCGACACTTCAAGGGGGTTGATACGAACCCCGCCCTTGGCGCCGCCGAAAGGAACGCCAACGATGGAGCACTTCCAGGTCATCAGCATCGCCAGTGCCGAAATCTCTCCGAGATCGACGTCGGGAGCGAATCGAATTCCCCCCTTT
This sequence comes from Acidimicrobiia bacterium, assembly GCA_036446835.1. Lineage (GTDB taxonomy): Bacteria > Actinomycetota > Acidimicrobiia > Spongiisociales > ZC4RG35 > SZUA-217. Next base: position 921 of record JAZFTT010000008.1, on the reverse strand, counting down.
GTGGGCCCCATCGTCGTCAGATGCTGAACTCGATATCCGAAGATTGTTTCGACCTCGGTGTAGTCGTCATGCCGGAAAGGAAAACTCACCACGGTGGACTTCTGCGGACTGCGAAGCCGACCGGTTACGTTGTCGTCCAGTCCCATCAGGTTTGCCACACGGTCGAACTGAGCGACAGCCTCGTGGTACATCGGTGAATCGAATTCGTGCCCGGGTCCCAATTGGTCCTCCGTTGAGTACTTGCCCAGGGGCATCCTATGCCCTCGAATCGGTAGTGGAAGGACTCCTGAGGAATCTGTCACAAACAGGCCGTACCTTGTCGGTATGAAGACATTGACATCAACGCAAGTGGACCATTCTGTGACCCAAGCCAGTCCTGAGGAGATCTTCGCCGACCCGGTTTCCTACCTGCGGACGCTGGGTATCGAGGCCATCTTGGTGGTTGGGCCAGAGGCACTCCCGAAGGCTGCATGACCCTACGATCGTCCCATGGGCGCAACAGACATTCGAGTCGAGCCTGACGGCTGGGACCAGGCCCTCCATGACGTGGATGGCCACCAGATAGTGGTCGCGGGGCCGGGTACGGGAAAGACCGAGTTCCTGGTCCGGCGGACAAAACATCTGGTGAGCCATGGTCACGCACGACGGGACGAGATCGTCGTGCTCTGTTTCTCCAGAAGGGCATCAGCAGATCTCGGAAGACGGATCGAATCGGCGCTCGGCGCAACCGGCATGCCCGTTGACACGACAACCTTCCACAGTCTTGCTCTTCGACTTCTGGAGAGCGCATCCGAGGGTCAACGCCCCAAACCGCTCACCACCCCGGAACAGGTCGCTGTTGTCGCTTCCATCCTCCAAGAAGAGGATCAGGCGGATTGGCCGATTACATATCGGGGCATCCTCTCGACAGCGGCCTTCGCC
>JAZFTT010000007.1:0-16597 GCA_036446835.1 Acidimicrobiia bacterium | reverse complement strand
GAATGCCTCGACGGATGGGACATGTAGGCGACGGCATTGCCGTGGAAGTTCCATCGGAGCCTCATCAACCCCTGGTGTTCATTCCCGACTCGCACAAGCCGACACAACCCCGGGAATCCGATAGCGGACACCAGCACATCTAACAATCTGGGAGTCCCGTGAGGTGCTGGTGATGGCGTTCTAGGGTGGGTCGGGTTCACGTCGCCAGTTCCACTCGTCATTTTTCGTACCCCGCCAATTTCAGTGTCAGCAACCCTGTCAGCCGAATGACAAAAGGCCTGCCAGCAGGAGATGGTCTCGGTGCGCGGTGTCACGTGTCAGGTCCGGAACAGGCGCCGTGCCCAGGCGCAATGGTATGGCGATCCGAGCAGGCTGCCTGGCCATGACTCGGTGTGACTTGACTGCTTCAGGTCTCACAGCCTCGCCAGAATTGGCCGAGAATGGTGGACGGGACTCGTTACAGGAACAGCGAGACCGCAATCAGCACGACGTTGACCACAGTCAGACCTGTCACGGCCCACGTCAGCTTCTCGATCCGGTTGCCACTGCGTTCGATCGCCCGTCGGTGAAGCTCCTCACGGACGAACGTTGCTTTGGCTAAAGCGGAGTTGACCGAGTTCATTACATTCTGCTGATTGTTGGCCCACTCGACGACCTCGGAATAGATGACGTCGAGTTGTTCATCCGTCGAATCTCGTAGGGTTTCGCTGGTAGGTAGAAATCTCTCCATGCCGGGATCTTCTCACTCCGACACATAGTCGGCGACTACTACATCATCTCAATGGCTCGAGGTGGAGTTCGCGCTCGAATGCCGCCCCCCTTCAATCCGGGTGTCAACTACGCTCGCCGCCGAACCGGAAAGAGACTTCCGTTGAGAAGCCGGTGATTGACGATCAGCCCCTTATCCGCCAGCACCGATGAGAATCATCCAAACCGAAACTTGTCAGCGATAGGTCGTATCTTGAGTAGGGAACCACGACCACTAGGAGTCGCCAATGGTGAAGAAGTCGGATCGAGAATGGGCATGGGAGCAAGCACAGAAGGTTCGAGGCAAGAACCCGAACCTGTTCAGACGGGACGAACTTGGGAACGAGATCTACAAGCCCGCGTTCGGTACCTCCGGCGAAAAGGGTTGGGAGATCGATCATCGAAACCCGAAATCAAAGGGCGGGACCGACCACCGGAGAAATCTCAGGGTCCTGACAGCAAAGGCCAACCGAAGAAAGGGCGACAAGACCTAGTAGTGCCGGCGCCCGCCGTCGAACCGACCAGTCTGTTGACCCCGAAGCCCATGGAATCTCCAAGCCCATGGGAATGACGCCTGATCAGTACCGCGAGCGCTTGATCGCGGCGCTTGAGCAATCCAACGCCGACCGGGTATGGGCCTTCTTCCCGATGGCCGACGATCACCTCCCAGGAACAATTCGGCGACTACTCGAAGATGAGGATTCATCTCCGCAGGACAGATTCGCCCTTCTGGGAGGGGCATGCACAACCTGTCTGATGTTCGCATCAGAGTCTGTTGGGGACGGTGAGGATGCCCTTTCTAGGGTCCGACCCGGGGACTATTGGGTGTTGAAATCAGGCGTGTGGTCCATACTTGACATGGTTGCCCTTAACGCCCGAAACCTCGCGTCGGAAGGCGTTGACGGGATGAAGAAGCTGGAACGTCGAATTGGCTCCTATATGCTCCGCCTTCTTCAAAGCGGGATGACCAATCCGAAGGAGCTCCTCGATCGCGCCAAGTTCTGGACGATTGTCTCTGTAGCGCGAGGTGTACTGGACGACAGTCAGGCCACAGGAGCAGAAATGGGGGTGGCTTCCATCATGATGGAAGAATTCGGTATTCCGGACCCAGGCAGTGAACTCAGCGCCTAAACCGCGACATGTGCAGCGACTCCTAGGGAGTCAATACCACACTTGGCGTCCGCGGCTCGGGGAGACCGACGGCGTCGTGATCGGGTTCACGTCGCTAGGACGACCTTCACCAGATCACGCAACGAGAGTTGAACACCTCTGCCCACTCTTTGGGTCGTATTCCGGTGCGAGTCTTCACCTTAAGTAGACGGAAGTCCCGTGATTGAGCTGCGGGACCGGATACGACGGATTGGATTCGCGCCTCCGGCTGACTGAAGGGAAGGATCGCCGGGCTGCGTTTGGGCCGCACCTGGGCCGCAAGCCGAGAGAAATGGTGCAAAACGATGCAAAACGATGCGAAGGCAGAAGACCAGGTCAGAGTACCTTTCGACCCATCCGCCCTGATAGCCGAAGCTCGCTCAAACGGTTTAGGAAACGGGTGCTCTAAGGCTGAGTTACGCCTGCACAATTAGTTGGTGGTGCAGTGGAACTGATCGACACCAGGGCTAGTCCGTGCCTGGGGCTTGGGCCACACCTGGGCCACAAGAGGTACAAACACGACGCGAAATGATGAGGAAGGTCGTGCAGTGTCACAACATTCGAAGAGGCAGCTCAGAGGGCGTCTTCTCCCTCTCCCCAGGTCAGCGGGATTCGTCCGAATCACCCTGAACCGGCCTTTCAAGCCGGAAACGCCGGTTCGAACCCGGTCGGGACTGCCAATAGACCCCCTGGTCAACGAGGGTCCTATGCGTTTCGAGCCTGCGGCCTTCGCGGGCCTGCCCCTCACCTGTCCCTCACCAGGCGTGACAAAAAGGTCATCAAGCTTGTCAGCAGCACGCTCGTCCAGCCCGTCCATCGGGTGTCCGTAGCGGTCCAGGGTCACCGAGATCAACCGGTGGCCAAGTCTCTGCTGCATCGCCTTCGGATGCTCTCCAGCTGCGATCAGCCGCGCCGCCCGATCCCGGGGTGGCCATCCCGTCGACTTTCAGCCTCTTCGTGACTTTCCCTCCGAGGCATTGCGGCACTGAAAAGACCACCATTCCGGTCCGTCAGTTCTAGACCATGATCGGGCACGACGAGGAGCCCCAGTCTCACGCCGGACCGGCTTCTGTGACGATCCGTCGCACATCGCTGCGCAGCTCGGTGGCGTCGTACAATACGTCCCCCCGCAGCACCCAGCGCACACCAACCTCGGTTCCGAATAGCGTCTTGAGGTTCCGTAGAGGGTTTCCCGGGACGAGCAGGAGATCGGCGCGTTTTCCCACCTCTATTGAGCCAACCTCGTCGGCGAGTCCACACAGCTCCGCTCCGTGCAGCGTGGCCGCCCGGATAACTTCGAGTGGATGGAGCCCCGCTTCGCGTAGCAGTTCGAGTTCTTCGATGAGACCAAACCCGTACAGATGGTAGTGCGACCCGAAGCCGGGACCCGACATCTCCGATTCCATTGCAGCCCAAGCCTTCGTGGCCCAGGGTCTCGGGATCGCAATCATGCCCGAGCACTTGGCGTGCGACGGCGGCACGGGAGGCTAATCCTGATGCACTGGGCGAGATCGAGGCGTTGCCACGCACGGTGGTCGGTGCGGATGGCTCTACAGTCCGCGAGGAGTCCGCGGGGAGTCCGCGAAAGGGCACAAACTGATGCTTGAAGTCGCGAAAAGCTGCGAAGCGACCGCGGGTACATGATTCGCTGAAACCCCAAGGGTTACAAGGGATTCTGGCCTATGACAAGGCCACGTTCGCGGCGCCCTCGGGAGGACTCGAACCTCCGACACCCGGTTTAGGAAACCGGTGCTCTATCCCCTGAGCTACGAGGGCATGAACTTGTGAAATGCCTGCTCAAATGGCCTTTTTTCGCTCCTGGTCGAGATCCACAATCTCGCCGGAAGCCGTCTTGGGTCGCACCTGGGCCGCACCGTAACGAGCATCCATCGAATCAGCGAGCTCCTCGAGGTCATCATCGAACAGGTGCGTGTACCTGTCGAGAGTGATCTGTGCCGACCAGTGGCGAGTGACCTCCGCAGATGACTTCGCCGTCCGACTCCGCCAGGCCCTCGACCTGTCGGTGTCCACGCTGATCGTCCTCGAGATCGACTACAGCGTCGATGTTGCAATTGCCGCCGAGTTGGGTGAAGAAACAGGTCCGCACTGAAACCGCCCGGGGCAGCCGCTCACGACGGGGCAGACACCACCGATCGCTTTTCCGACATCGCCGCCGACCAAGCCAGTTGGGAAGACGAAGGCGGGGCCGTACTACCAATCAGCCACCGGGAAGCGACCACTGCAGGTTGAACGATCTCGGCCATCAGTTGGTCGTACCGTTTCAGGATTACCGGATCGCCCGGTGTACCCGACGGGGCTGGATGCTTTTCTGGCGCACCGGCGGAGGTCATCAGCATGGGCGACGACGTCGTGTCGAAGCCGTCGGTTGAGATGGTCAAACAACGGTCCACCGCCGTCGACGTTGCCGATGGAGGAACCTCCGCCAGCCAGCGCTCGTACAGCGGATAGGCAGATCATCGGGGTCCCGTCGCGGTGCCTGGCTTGGTCGCGTTCCCGCAGGGTCAAGACGTACCGTCGGCGAAGGTGTCGATCATGAGTCGCACATCGGGACCGACTGAATACAGGATGGGGCAGGTGCAGCCGGCGGCGACGTATTCGGCGACCTTGGCTCGGCACTCGTCGGGTGTGCCCGACGCAGTGATCATCTGGACGATGTCGTCGGGCACGACCTTGGACGCTTCGACGACTTGTTCGCGGGTGGCCGGCCAGGTGAGCATCGCACCGATCTCGTCGAGCATTGTTACGGGAACGCCTGATGCCTTCATGATGTGTGGTTGCTGGCCGAGGTATTGGGTGACCAAGAGGCGTGCTCGATCGAGGGCGGCCTGGCGGTCGTCGGACACGGAGCACACTACGAGTTGGGGCCGGTCAAGATCGTCGACCGTTCGGCCGGCACGTGCAGCGCCCCGTTCTAGTGCCTCCATCGCCTGTGCGTTGTATGTGGGCGGCACCAAGTAGTTGAGCAGCACGCCATCGGCGATCTCTCCGGTGAGCTCCATCATCTTCATACCGGTGGCCCCGATATAGATAGGCACCTCTTTAGGTCGGCGCTCCTGATGCACGTAGTCGAGTTCGACGCCATCAAGGTGGACATAGTCGCCGTGGTAGGTGACGGTCTCGTCGGCGAGCAGGGCGCGCACCGCCTCCACCGTCTCCCGGATAGCCGTCAATGGCCGGATGCGCTCAATGCCGACCTTGGAGGCCAGGGGATCCCACCAAGCGCCGATGCCAAGGATGACTCGGCCGGGGGCCAAGTCATCCAGTGTCGAGAAAGTGGAGGCAAGGAGAGCTGGGTTGCGGGTCCAGTTATTGACAACGCCGGCGCCGACTTTGATTCGGGTGGTTTGGGCCAAGAAGGCGGCCATGGGGACCGTGGCCTCTCGCACCAACCGGCTTTCGGCCTGCCACACCGCTTCGAACCCGCGGTCTTCCGCGTAGCGCACGTATTCGACCGCCTCGGGGATCGGGTGGTCATCCTGCAGATACATCGCCAACCTCACTGCTTTTTACCTCTGTCTTTCACAAACGTCGTCAAGCGCGACCCATCAGAGAGGTGTCCGCCTGTTCCTTGGGCGGTACCGCACCGTGTTCAAAACAGTGTTATACAGCTGATCAGTCGAATCGGTGCATGACATGAGCGATCCAAAGCAGCCCCGATTTGCCGGTTGATAGGTATCTTCGAATCGATCGCTGGCTGCATCTTCTCCCCAACTTTGACTGCCGCCGTCGAGGCAATCGCCTATCGACCTCCGTGTCCCCATGGTGGGTGTCGACGGCCAAGGAACCTCAAGCGGGAGAGACCGCTACGAGGTTGAGGAGGATCGTGCCATGACCGAGTACTTGCCCAACGTTTACACGGCCTTCCGAGCCACGTACCCGGAAGTTTCCGGCGCGCTCGACGCCCTCGGTGCTGCTTCCAGTGCCGCCGGACCGCTCGACACCCGGACTCAGCGTCTGGTGAAGCTGGCCATCGCGGTGGGGGTATCGTCGGAGGGGGCGGTTCGCTCAAACGTACGAAAGGCTCTCGATGTCGGAGCCGGCCCTGAGGAGATCAGACAGGTCGGGGTACTCGCCGTGACGACGATCGGTTTCCCGGCCGCGATAGCCGGCCGTGGCTGGATCGAGGAGGTACTTCGCGCGGACTGAGCACCCTGTGCCTCGCTCGGTACCACCCGAGCCACCGGCTTATGTGCGGGTGTTACATTCCGAACCGGCCACCAGCCAACATTCCTTGTTGCCCGTTTAGTTTCTTGTCGGTTAGGTGTAGGACACGGCCCGTTCCCGCTATCAAAGGATCTGGGCGTATGAGGTGCCTCTCCTAAACACCCGGATCGTGTCCCCGGCGGCCCGCGAAAGTCTGGTCGGCGGGTACCACGGTCCGCCTCTGGAAGCCTGTCTGCCCATGGGACGGGTAGAAACGTCGTCTGGATCGCCAGCTTGCGGGAGGGATATTTGTGTTTGGAGTGGATCGTTCGTCGGAGCTGAGTCAGATCTGAGGTCCGGGAGTCAGAGTTCGATATGTACCCCGGAAGTGGACGAGGGGGTCTTCAATGTCGGATAGTTCGACGTTATCGATGACACCGACGAACACGCCCGAGTTTCCGCTCTCGGCGCGGGATTCCAGGGAGCAAAACATACGGTCCGGCAGTTCGTCGAGTAGCGGACCCCATTTCGATTGCGTGGTGTTCGTGATGGCGAAGAGCCCGCCGGGGCTGGGACGTAGCCCAGCAAAGACCTCTGCCAAACCGGTGTCCTCGACGCGGCAGACGTGGACGACGAATCGTTCCGTCTCGGCTGCGACGTCCCAGAGATCGGAGTTCGGTCCGACAACTGCGTGCAGTCGACCCGGTTCACCCTCAGCCACGAACAGCGACGAGACGGTAAGCCCTGTCCGCCGATCTCTTTCACCCGACGTGATGATCGTCACCGGGTTGGCCAGACGCCCCCGAAAACGTCGGACCGGGTCACGATCTTCGGGAAGGTCGGCGAACGGGTGCTCAGCATGGATCATGGATCTCGGGGCCAGTCGGTCGTCCTAAAGAGGTTCGGCTCCCTGAATCTGGTCGAGGCTGTACGACTTCAAAGCTCTCGGTTCGCCCGAGGTGTCCAATACGAGGAGAGACACTTCGAGAACACTCTCCGGACTTTGGAACCAAGCCGACGAATAGCCGACCACCCTGGCGGTAACCGTCTCCTCGTCCTCGCCGCGTATTCGAACCGTGAGCCGGTAGTCCCTGCCGACGGTGAAGTCTTCAATGTTCACTCGCTCAGCATACGGGCGGTGAGCGACTCCCTAGCCAGGAAAGCCCTTGGAACACGACGGTCGGATGAAACCCCATGGAACGTGCGTTCTGGTTGGGGCCCCAGGGATCAGTCGCCTATCGGTGGCGCTGGCCCCAAACGCACGGGGATCAGTCGAGCGTGACTACCAAAACCTGGTCGTGGACGCGTACTCGTTCGTTCACTTTCACCCCGATCGACTCTCCCGCCTTTGCCGACTCAACAACCTCGTGCTCGACTTGGATCGAGTCGACGGTCTGGGTGAAGTCCGAGGTGTGTCCGACAATGTGGATCCTGTCGCCGACCTTGAGCTCGCTCGACAGCTCGATACCCGCAACTCCCAGGTCTCCCCAGTAGTGACTCACGGTCCCGACGAGCTGCTCGGCCATGTCCGTCTCCTCCGCTGGGCAAGACACCGAGTATCGCAGCCTGTATCACTCACTTTGCGTTCACAAGGAGCGCGCCAGGCAAGTACCCAGAATCGGCACTTTGGCGTTCGGTTCGGGAGATCGACTGCCATGGTCTGGCTCACGTTGCCAGGGTCACCTTCTACTCTTCGTACCCCTCCAATTTCACTATCAGAAACTCTCCAACCTGAGTGTCAACCACCCTTTCCCCGGATGCCGGACCCATTTCGACGTGTCGCGGATTGCCGGTTCAAGGTCACACCGGCCTTCGCCCCAGTCCTCCAACAGCCGCGAAGGTGAGCGCCTCGCGTCATCACTCTGTTCTAATACTTTGTCCGAGTGTTGAAGTGGCGACAGTTCGATCCGAGTCGGACTTGCACAGGTCTACTCCACGTAGATGACCTCATCACGTCGAACCACTCGACCGCGGCGCAGCGGCAATACCCGGGTCATCATCTTGAACGCAACGCCGAGACCGGAGATCTTGGCGAACACGCCTTGTGGTCCCAGAACCATCCGTCCGGTCTTTACGTCGTACTTTGACCCATGCCAAGGACAGGTCAGACAACCGTCATTGTCGATAGTGCCGCCGGCGAGGTCGGCGTAAAGGTGACGACAACGTCGAGATACTGCAAAAAGCTCGGCGTCAGCATTCCCAACCGCCCAAGGACCGGCGCCGACTACCACCCCAGGAGCCAGCTCAGACGCCGGGGCAAACCTCGATTTCATCGGCCACCGACCAACCTCCACACGGCTTCGCCACCCAAGGTTCAGCCTACAGATCCCCTGCGTTGCCGACCCCAACCGAGCGAGAGACTTCGTCCGGACTACAGCGGTTGCCGTCCTCCGCTGTGCACAGATCCAACGTTGTCGGGCTCACGTCGCCAGTGCCACTCGTTAGTTTTCGCATCCCTCCGATTTCAATGTCAGACGCCCTGTCAGCCGGATGTCGGAGGAACTGTCAGCCTGGGAAACTCAGCGTGGAAATCGGTGGCCGGCAATGAACGCCTCCTTATAGGCCTTCAGCGCGTCGTTGCCGGGGAGAACCTGTCCGGGATGTGAGGCGCATCAGTAGGCACCCTCGCAGGTCTCTACTCGAACTGGGGGTGTCTACCCTCGGACGGATGAGAGTGTTGGTGTCGTGGTCGTCGGGGAAGGATTCGGCGTGGGCGCTCCACGCTACGCAGTAATGGCAGCGACGTGGTGGGGTTGCTCACCACTCTGAACGAGGATGTAGGACGGGTGTCGATGCAGGGGGTACGCCGCCAGCTGCTCCATGTCCAGGCGGACACCGTCGGCCTGCCAGTGTGGGAGGTGCCACTCCCCTCACCGTGTCCCAACGATGAATACGAACGCCGAATGAGCGCGACCATGGAGCGAGCAGTCGAAGAGGGAATCACCCACATCGCGTTGGGTGGAGGAGCAGATGGCCCCGACGGGGATCAGCCCGTTGTTTCCAATCTGGTGTGGGGAGAACGGAACCGAAGCTCTGGCTGAACAGATGGTCGCCTCAGGAGTGGGTGCCATCATCACCTGTGTCGAACCTTCACAACTAGACCCGTCCTACGTCGGACAAAGCTGGCAGCCTGCCGCCCTACCGCGAGGTGTCGACCCGCTCGGAGAGAGGGGGGCGAGTTCCACACCTTCTGCCGGGCTGGCCCGATGTTCCCCAATCCGATCCGAATCACCACCGGGGAAGTGGTCGAACGCGACGGATTCTGGTGGGCCGACGTGACTCCGCAGCAATCCGTGGACGCCAAAGGCCGTCCCCCTCTCCGCTGAGTTCTTGCTCAGGTCGCCAGGGCCACCTTCAAAAGGTCGCGCAGCTCACCACCGCCCACTCTTAGGGTCGTATTCCGGTCGACCCATCCGCCCTGGTGGCCGAAGCTCGCTCAAACGGTTTAGGAAACTGGTGCTCTATCCCCTGAGCTACGAGGGCAATGGCACCAACGTGCGCCTGGCTGCAGACCCGCATCCCAAGGTTAGGGTTCGAATCTGATTGGGAGTTCAAACCGCGCAGCGGGCGGAGACGTCACGTCAATAAGGCCGATTGGCGAAGACTTGCGTGTGACTATGGTCGGCTCCGAGTAGTGATCGATTTGCCCAAGGAGCTAAACATGGCCAAAGAGTTCGATGGCGTTGTCAACGTCGACATCCGCGACTCCGTCGAGGACTGGACCCCCTACCTGCAACCCCAGGCGCCGGATGGCGCTCCCAACGTTCTCATGATCGTCTGGGACGACGTCGGATACGCCGCGCTGGACGTCATGGGCGGACCGATCGAAGCACCGGCCATGCGACGCATCGCCGAAAGCGGTCTCCGCTATTCGAACTTCCACACCACGGCTCTGTGCTCCCCGACCCGTTCCAGTCTTCTCACTGGGCGCAATGCCACGAGCAACAACATGGCGTGCATCACCGAGGCTTCGGCCGGTTTCCCAGGGTTCTCGGCTCGTATCCCTTTCGAGAACGGGACGATCGCCGAGGTGCTAAACGAACAGGGCTGGAATACCTACGCCATCGGCAAGTGGCATCTCACGCCCGGCGACGAGGTTGATCTCTCCAGTTGGAAGGGCCGGTGGCCGCTGGGACGCGGTTTCGAGCGCTTCTATGGGTTTCTTGGAGGTGAAACCCACCAGTGGTATCCCGATCTGATCTATGACAATCATCCCATCGAGGCGCCTGCCACTCCAGAGGAGGGCTATCACCTCTCAGCCGACCTCGCCGATCAGGCGATAAGATTCGTCCGCGACTCGAAGTCTGTTGCTCCGGACAAACCGTGGTTCATGTACTTCTGTCCCGGAGCCGGCCACGCCCCTCACCATGTGGCCAAGGAGTGGGCCGACAAGTACGAGGGCAAGTTCGACCAGGGCTATGAGGCGATCCGGGAGACGATTCTTGCCCGCCAGAAGGAGATGGGTCTCCTTCCCGAGGACACCGATCTGTCGCCGATCAACCCACATGGTGAGCCTGACGGGATAACCGGTCCCGAGGGTCAGCCGTGGCCCCAGCTTGACTTCGTCAAGCCGTGGGATTCGCTCGACGACGACGAGAAGAAGCTCTTCTCCAGAATGGCGGAGGTGTTCGCCGGCTTCATCTCTTACACCGATTATCAGATCGGCCGGTTTCTCGACTATCTCGAGGAGTCGGAGCAGTTGGACGACACCATTGTCGTCGTGGTCTCGGACAACGGTTCTAGTGCCGAAGGCGGACCCAACGGCACCTACAACGAGAACCGCTTCTTCAACGGTGTCCCCGACACCATTGAACAGAACATGAAGCACATAGACCATCTCGGAGATCCGACTACTTACAACCACTACAACACCGGATGGGCGTGGGCACTTGACACACCGTTCCCCTACTGGAAGCGTTTTTCCGGCTACGAGGGAGGCACCGCCGACATCTGTCTGGTCTCATGGCCCGCAGGCATTGACGCCCGGGGGGAGATCCGTCATCAGTACACCCACGCCGTCGACGTCGTACCCACGCTGTATGACATGCTGGGGGTGACCCCACCTGATGAGCTCAAGGGATATACCCAGAGTCAAATCGAGGGCGAGAGCTTCACCGAGTCGTTCACCAATCCAGAAGCGCCGGAACGCGAGACACAGTTCTATTCGATGCTCGGTCAACGTGCGATCTACCACAAAGGCTGGTTGGCCAACACGCTGCATCCACCACTCTCGGCTTGGTCGAACTTCGACAAGGATGAGTGGGAGCTCTATCACCTCGCCGAGGACCGGACCCAGTCGAAGAATCTTGCCTCGGAGTATCCGGAGAAGCTGGAGGAACTGAAAGGGTTGTGGTTCTTCAACGCTGGTAAGTACGACGGGCTTCCTCTCGACGATCGATCCGCCGCCGAGATCTTCGCCTCCGATCGCCCCCAACCGAGCAAGCCCCGGAACCGTTACATCTACTACCCGAACACTGCCGACGTCCCCGAGTCGGTCGCGGTGAACATACGCCGACGTTCCTACACCATCGCCGCAGGTGTCGTCATCGGTGACGAAGCCGAGGGAGTCTTGTTCGCCCACGGCGGTACCGGGGGTGGCCATGCGCTGTATCTGCAGGATGGTCATCTGCATTACACGTACAACTGGCTGGCAGAGGAACACCAGAAGATCACCTCAGACCGACCGGTCGAAGCCGGCAAGCACCTATTCGTCGCCGAGTTCAACAAGACCGGAGACGACCCGGATACCGGAAGCGCAATGGGCACTCTGACTCTGTACATCGATACTGAGCCGGTTGGGAAGGCGGAGATCCGCACCCAACCCGGTGTTTTCACACTGACGGGTGACGGCTTGTGTGTGGGTCGAGACTCGGCTTCACCGGTATCACCCGACTATGTGGCGCCGTTCGAGTTCAGTGGTGGTGAGATCGAAAGAGTGGTGATCGACGTGAGTGGCGACGCCTATGTCGATCATGAGAAGGAGGCTGTCGCCTGGTTGATGCGTGACTGACTCGGGTCGTGCCCAGCGAGGATCCCCTCGATCTAGTTGGAGGAGGACGAATATTGCCCGGTGTCAGCGAGGATCCGCGAGGCCTCCGACGGGGCCCGCCCTTGCTGGAGAAGACTGGACATGAGCCGCATTGCGGGGTCGATGTGGTTGAAGAAGGTCTTGTAACCGGCGCACAGGTAGTTGAGGCCTTCTTCACCGTCCGGGGTGGTGGTGAAACGGTTTCGGGGACAGCCGCCATGACACGCGAACCGGACCTCACAATCGAGGCAGTACTGAGGAAGAGTTTCGCGTTTGGCCGCTCCAAAAGCCTGCTGTCTCTCGGAGGCGATCAGTTCGATCATGGGGGTTTCGGCGATGTTGCCCAGTAGGTAGTCGGGCTCGACATAGTGGTCGCAGGAGTACAAGTCGCCGTTGTGCTCTAACGCCAGCGCCAAACCGCACGTCTCCGAGAAGATGCACAACCCAGGTGGCTCGCCGTGCCAGTTGGCCAACGCGACGTCGAAGTGCTGTACGAAGACCTCACCGACGTCATAGTCCAGCCACTCGTTGAAGACCGAGACGAGAAAACGGCCAAACGCGTCGGGGTCGACGGTGCGGTCGGTAACACGGTTTCCTGCCTGGACATAGAGAGGCCGCTTCTCCTTTCGGCTAGTGCTCCATCCCAGATTCGCCAGGGGGAGGAGGGTCTCGGTGGTTCGTTCGACGATCGGAATGAACTGAATGAACCGGACCCCCATCTCGTCCCGGAAGAAACGGTAGATCTCCAAAGGATGATCCTGGTTGGCGGCATGCACCGTGCAGAGCACATTGACGTCGACATCGTGGGAGCGCAGATGCTGAAACCCGGTCATGACCCGGTCGAAGGAACCGTTCCCCCTCTTGTCGACCCGGTAGGCGTCGTGGAGCTTCTTCGGGCCGTCGATCGACAATCCGACCAGAAAGTCGTTCTCCTTGAAAAAGGTCGCCCATTTCTCGTTGATGAGTACCCCGTTGGTCTGGATCGTGTACTCAACCCGCTGGCTTGGTCGGCGATGTTTCTCGACAAGCTCAACCGAACGGCGAAAGAAGTCCAGCCCCATCATCGTCGGCTCTCCACCTTGCCACGCCACCGTCACAGTGGGAGTCCTGTGCGACTCGAGAAGTTGACGGATGTAGGTCTCCAGGAGATCGTCAGCCATCCGAAATCGGTCCCCGGGATAAAGCAACTCCTTGGAGAGGAAGAAGCAGTACTCGCAGTCCAGGTTGCAGATCGGCCCTGTCGGTTTCGCCAGCAAATGAAAGGCCGGCGGTGGTCCCGCTGGGGACGTCAAGATGTCAAACGGGGTGTGTTTGATGTCGTCGGTCACTTGTGAATCGTATCCGAGGCCTGCCGACTCGTCTCATCTCCTGGCTCTGTCGGCTCGCAATCTTCGTCGAGACTCGAGATCCTCAGACGGGCGTTCCGGTAGCTATCGGTGATCTCATATCCGGAGTGACCCAGGCTCTCCGTGATCCGCTCGTTCTCGACCTGGCGGTTGGCTACGAAGTGACCGCCGATGGGGTCGGTGTCACGCCACAGGTTGATCCATGCCGGACACAACTCTGCCACGTCGGCGACCAGGTTTGGGATGCCCACGTTGGGAAACATCCGTGGATAGAGGATCCCGAGCTGAGATCCGTATGTGATGTAGGCGATCTTCGACCCGGTTCGGCGCAAGGCGACCGCGGTGATCAAAGAACCCTGAGAATGGGCGCCTAAAACGGATTCGGCCGGCAGGTCCCGGATGGCTGCTCCCAGGTCCCGTACCGACCGTGGGCCATACCCTGGCGGTGCGAGCGGGTGATACCACCTCGGCCAGAACGATCCCAGATCCCAGAGGATCCCGACTTGGCGACGCCGGCCCTCCCCGTCCTTGCCGCCCGTCCACCCTTTTCGGATGCTCCTGAATGCGAAATAGCCCATAGGCAGGACCACTGCCGAGATCGAGAACACCACGAGGCCTTGGGGAAAGGGAGGGAGGGCACCGACCTCGAGCCCGGCAACCAATGTTCCCCAGAAGGCAAGGAGTGCAATGCCTTCGGTGTCGCGTAGCTGCAAACCGTGGCGATATGCAATGAACCCGACAGCGAGAAAGACCGCAAGGCCCAAGAACGCCGCTGCGCAGAAGAGAATCCTCGCCTCCAGCTCGATTCGCCGCAGAACCATCCGTCGCCACCTCCCGAACTCACGAGGCAATGGCCTGGTCGCTCCATGCTCTTCCGCGACCCGGCCGACGAAGGCAAGCACCAGCGCGACGACCAGTAACGCGGCAAGAAAGAGCAGCGTCGCCACTGACACCCAGCCGACGCCGGCGTTGCGAAGGATGTCCGTCCCGAGCACCGCGTCAACGAAGAGCCCCGCGGCTGCTCCCATGGTGACTCCGATGAATGTGGCAAAGACCAAGGCGCCAACGCTGAGGGGCCCGGCGAACAAGGACAACAGGGCGGCCATCCCCAGTATCAGCGCCACTCCGAAAGTCATTGTGTGCAACTCCTCGAGATGAACGCCGGACCCCGGTATCCAGATGAACAAGATCGCTGCCAGGAGAGCCCCCAACGACAGAATTGGCAGAAGGGAAGTGGCTACCCAGACCCAGCGGGCCTCAGGAAAATAGGTCGTCATCCAGCCGAACGAGAAGGCCACCAGCATCGCCACGGCGAGTGCAACCGCAACCGTCATTCGCCCGATCGACACCCCGATGCTCATCGCGATGAACAGAATCCCCAACCCGAAGTGAAGACGTCTGAGACGGTGGAGGATCGGATGGAGTGTCCAAAGACGGTCGTCCGTCACCCGGGCACCACCGGGGTCTTCATACTGATTGAGGGTGGTTTCATCGGCCTCGGGCTCCTCTCTCGCACGGAGCATCGACTCCCCGGAGAGATCCAGCAGGAGATCGTGCGATGCAACCTTCCGAGGCTCCTCGAAGTGGGACTTCGAGGAGACCCTTGCCACCAGCCAGTAGAAGACCGAAGCCACCAACAGCATCAGTGTCGTCAGGAAGGCCCGCGGGTCGAGGAGACCGAGATCGAGCCGGATCCCGGCGATCTCGACCACGCCCACTGTGCTCATCCACTCCATCGGCAGCAGAACGCCCGTTGTCAGAGCCTGAGATATCAGAAGCGTGGTGAGCGTCAGCCCAGCTACCCGAACAGACATGCGACCCAACCTGGCATGCCATTTCTCGGGTGGCGCCGGTTCGAGAAGAGGCGCTGTCGGGTTTCTGCGCCAGCCCGCCATCCATCCCGCGGCATTGGCGAGTGCGAAAGGTGCGAGGAGCAGCCAGAGCGCGGTCAACCTGGCACCGGAGGTCAGGTTGGCCCAGTGAAAAGCGGATGTCTCGAAACACGGATCGGCCTGGCCACGCCGATAGATCTTTGTCGGGTCCTCTGCCGGGGTGTCGGTGACAGGATCGGAGTAGAGGATGGCGCGAGGTGGAGTACCTGAAACCCCGTGTATGCGCAGTTCCTGGTGCTTTGTCGTTGCGTGCCCCTTCTTCGACTCAGAAGCTACATGCGGGACCGCGAACGGTGCGGAGGAACCTTGCTCGCTTCGCCCACTACATTCACTGCCATGGAAGAAGAACGCATTGCACTATTCGTCGACTTCGAGAACCTGGCGATAGGAGCGAGAGAGTCCCTGGGAGGCATGGAATTCGATCTGGAGCCCATTTCCAACGCCCTCGCCGAGCGTGGCCGGGTGATTTCCCGAAGGGCATACGCAGATTGGTCGATGTTCGCTGACGCCAGACAGGCGATGACTCGCAGCCACGTCGAGCTCATTGAGATTCCGCAGAGAATGGGGGTCACGAGGAAGAACGCCGCGGATATCAAGATGGCGGTGGACGCCATCGAGGTGGCTTTCGAGCGCGAGTACGTGACCACCTTCGTGATCTGCACCGGCGACTCAGATTTCACTCCGCTCGTCCACAAGCTGAGAGAGCTCAACAAGAAGGTCATCGGCGTCGGAATCAAGGGGTCGACCTCGAAGCTGCTCCCGCCCGCCTGTGACGAGTTTCTGTTCTACGACAACCTCGAAGGTGTCGATCCTCTCCGGGAGCCGGCCGCCAAGACGGATACTGGCGGAGGCAACTCGGACGCGCCGGAGCTGGAGACTCTGATCACGACAACATTGGGTGGGCTTCTTCGCTCCGGTCAGGGAGAGGTGCTTGCCTCGTCGCTAAAACGTGCCGTGCTCCGCAAGGACTCGACCTTCTCCGAGGCCGACTACGGCTTTCGGGCGTTTGGCGAGCTGCTTCGTCACCTCGAGTCGGACGGTGTCATCGAACTCTCGGAGGGTCCGGGCAGAGGCGATCCGGTCGTCCAGTTCTCCTCGGGTGGCGGTGGCGAACAGGAAGCATTTCAGCTCCTCCATGACGTCGTGGTCGAACTCGCCAACAAGAACGGCCCTGTGGTCATGTCGGGTCTCAAGAATCAGTTGCGCAAGCGTCAATCCGACTTCAGTGAGAAGAAGTTTGGCTACGGAGGTTTTCTCCAATTCTGCAAGGC
>JAZFTT010000006.1:0-16090 GCA_036446835.1 Acidimicrobiia bacterium | reverse complement strand
GACCGTCCCAGATCACGTCCAATCAGCCGGTTGGCATCACCCGCCTGCCACCGATCCCAAACCTCGATCACCTCAGCGTCACTGAACCTCGGCACTACAACCTCCTCGATGAGACAACACTCTCACCGACAGGTGTTGCATTCACCCCCAGAGACCACAGGCATCATGCGCTGCCCGAAGCTCGCCCGGTTCTGTCCTGATGCAGACTCGTGACGAGGGCTGGTGCCCAACCGCCGGATCCTGGTGCCCGCCGATGATTCACGTCCGAACCTTGAAATCTCCAATGGCGACAGGGGGTTCCAACTAGACACCAGGTGGGCACCAGTCCACCCACAACCCGACGAGCGACCCACAGTGAAGTTCGGCTTACAAGCAGAAAACCCAGGCACTGCCTGAGTTTTCCGGTAGTAGCGGGGTCGGGATTTGAACCCGCGACCTTCGGGTTATGAGACCGATGCACAACGTGTCCGCTGGTGTCCTCCTGTGTCGTTCTGTAGCCCCGAGTTGAGGAATTCCAGACACAACATCTCCGCCAGAGTCCTCGAGTATCTGGGAGTGTCTGCTGGCGCGTTTGCAGGCCGTTTGCAGCGGGTCGAAGAAACAGGCCCCCCAAAAGTACCCTTATGTGCGGACGGCCCGTTGCTACATTCGGGTCGTCTTGGCACCCATATATGAGCTCGGCTCACCGGAAATCCAGTTTCTCCTTGAAGTAATGAGCAAGTCGGTGGAGGTCTCGGGTCGCGCAGCGATAGGCGCCCATTCACCCTTGGTCAAGCATCCCAATACCCCTTGTTCACCCATGAGGTGATCAAGATGATGCATGAACTCATCCCGGACAAGCGACACGATGCCCTGGCGTTGTCGGTAATCGTTACCGCCAACAACCCCTAGGAGTGCCATGGCAGAACGTGATCCCGCTTGATGAGGATCAACTTCGGCTGGAAATCCAAAGCCCTACGCCCAGCTAGCGAACAGCCCTGACTACGAGTTCCACTCCCACACCGGCAGTGATGTTGTCCGACGGGTCGGTTACGACGAGGCCATCATCGAGGACATACCCGATGACGTGATCGCTTCCTAGACCGACTATGGCCGATACCGCTGAGTACGGGCGGTGTTCAGGTGTCCAACACCTGAGCTGCCGCTGCGGTGCCTTCGACACGAGCCTGGATCTTGGCGAAGGCCGTGTCACGCGACGTCGAGGCATCGTCTCCGAAAGGTGAGAACCCGCAGTCGTCCGTCGTGCCAAGCCGCTCGACGGGTATGAACTCAGCCGCCTCGAGTACGCGCTCCTTGACCTCCTCCACGGTCTCCACCTCGGGATTGATCGGATCGATCACGCCGATGAAAATGCGCTGATCCGGTCGAGAGTGTTTTGCGATGATGCCCAGTACTCGTCGTCGGTCGGCTTCTGAGGCGAGCTGGATATAGAAGTTGCCTACGTTCACTTCGAACAGCGACGGTAATAGCTCCGCGTAGTCGACATCGGCGCTGTGCGTCGAGTCGATGTCGCCGCCGGGACAGGTGTGAATGCCGATGCGCTGGCGTTCTTCGTCTGAGAAGTTGGACAGCACCCGATTGTTGAGGTCTACGAATGTCCGCAACAGCCCCAGGGAGGGGTCGAGCTTGACGGCGAGCCTTCCTTCGGTGAAGTCCATCTGCACAACGTGGGCGCCGGCATCGAGACAGCCGCGAATGTCTTGGACCGCTTCGCCAACGAGGTCACCAATAAAGGCTTCCTGCGAGTAGCCCTCCACTCCATCTTGCGGATAGAGCAGGCTCAGCGCGCTCGCAGCGATCACCGCCTGCTTCACGGGCACTGACGCGTACTTCTTCGCCTCTAGCAGGTAGTCGATGGCGAATACGGAGTACGCGAAAGGACCCTCGGCCAGCCGAGGAAGCTGTCTGGCATGGCCGTCCGCAAATTCGATGGACACTCCATCCGCCGCCAGGTTGGTCAGACCGGACAGCGGGTAGGTGAGGAAACTGGATTTCGATTGCTCACCGTCGGAGATCACGGGTGAACCCGTCTCCTCAAACCGCTGAATTGTGTCTCGCACGGCAGCTTCGTAGAGGCCCGCAATCTCATCGTCCGGTAGTTGCCCTGCGGCGTGCAACGCTGCTGCATCAATCAGCTCTTTGGGGCGGGGAATGCTCCCAACCGGTTCAGTAGGAATCACCACACTGCTCTCCTTGATCACGATGCTGTCCCGCCGAGCCTAACCGCCGTTCTACGCGAGCGGCTTATCGCCCTCCCTCATGAGAACACGAATTCGAGCATGAGAGCACCACTGCCCGATCCCGTATGCCGAAAGCGTTACCGACCGCCAATAACCGGCAGGGAAGCATCGCGGAAATTTCTCGCGGCAACGCTGAGAAGATGCCGTAGAAGCGTGCGATGGCGTTCGCGCGACCGCCTCTCGATGGTGGCAATCGCATTCCTCCCGCGCGATGGAGCCTCCTGTCACAGCAAGAGCGGGAACCCCAGATAGCCGGATACCCTTGCAGTGCAAGGGTATCTGTTCGTAGCGGGGACGGGATTTGAACCCGCGACCTTCGGGTTATGAGCCCAATGCCTGCCGTCTGTCTGGTGACATCCCGTTTCGTCAAATCACTCCTGATCTGGGCCTTCGCGACATGTTGTCCCTTCTGGTGCTGCCGTGTGATCGTTCGATCGTCACAGTTCCGTTAGAAGTTGCGTTAGAAGATAGACCTCTCTTTGCTTACTCAGTGTGAAGGTCCGTTTAACCCTCGCTATCAACCTCAATGACGGTTTCAGGTACGACTGTGATCGTTAGGTGGACTGGTCGCTCCAACTTTTTGGCGAGGGCGTCTGCAAGGTCCTCCGCCGGCGGCGGCGGGTCCGAGCCGGCAACGGTTACCGCGACACCATCCGACGAAACCTCCACCTTGACTGGCACGAGGTTGGTGCCATCAACCCAGTCATCGACAACATCTGAAGCCCGGGTAGTCGCTGCTACCTGGTTTTCGAAGGTGTCGGTGCTTAGACCTAGCGTCGCCACCACTACCAACGCCAGAGCTGCGACCATGCCGACCCCCAACTTCACCCATCTCGAGTTCCGGGAAAGCTGACGGACGGGGACCACACCTTCGATAACGAACACGATGGCACCGACAAGGAGTATGGCCACCATGTTGGTAACGAACAGCAGTGTTGCACCCGCTGCTTCGCTCCAATTGCTCTCAGAAATCATCAGGCCGATCACAGACAGCGGCGGAACCAGTGCAATCGCCACAGCGACCCCTGGCAGCGAATCGGATACATCGGGTCTGGACAATGCAAAAGCTCCGGCCCCCCCGGCAAAAACAGCGATGGCCCAGTCAACTAGCGTCGGACCGACCCTCGAAGCCACCTGACTGTTCAACTCGGGAGAGATTTCAACCGGGTATAGCCAACCGAACACGATCGACAGCCCAATCGCGAGGAGCACTCCACCAAGAGCCACCAGGAACGAGATGCCGGCTCGTTTCGGCCAGCCCATGATCATCGCCAGCGACGTTCCCATGAGCGGTGTCATCAGCGGAGCGACGAGCATGGCACCAATAACCACGGCTGTTGAGTCGGCGATGATGCCCCAAGCCGCTATCGCTGTGGCGAACCCCATGAGCACAAAGAAGCGTGAGAGTCGGCGGGTTGCTTCGTCCCCTTCGTAGAAGATCTTCTGGTAGAGCTCGAGACGATCGTCGGCGGTGTTGGGGCGGGTTTGGATCCAGCGCAGGAACTCGCTCCACGTTTGCGAGGGTGCGACTTGGCGATCGTCGTCACGACGAATGTTGATGACCACCGTCACCACTCCGGCGATGAACCAATAGGTACTGATCAGAAGAAGAGCAATTCCTAAGAGGGTTTCGGGTGACAAAACAAGACCCACTCCGAGGGCGATGTAGAGAACGGTCCCGACCAGGGGTTCGAGCCTCTCTCCCTGGGAGAATCTCATCACGACCCGGTAACCGTTGACCAAGCCACCCGCGATCAGCGTGATTCCCGCGGCTATCCCCAGTTGCTCGACCGAAAGGTTGGACCACAAGAGGAGGCCCAATGCCAGTATCAACAGAACAGCTACCCGAACGAAGTTGAGAAGAGTTCTCTGCGACTGCTTCCGCAGTTCAGCCACTCCGCCGGCAGACCAAGCGATCAGGATCACGGCGAGAAGAATCGCCAGGGTTCTGGGGGACCGGTCCGGGACCTGAAGCACCAACAGGCTGACCACGATCGCTGCAATGGCGCGCAGCGAATTCGGACTGAGGAGCTGCATGAAGTCGAGACGGGACGCGAGAGATCCAAGGTCGCCGTCGTAGTCCTGGAACTCCGCTGCTGACAGGTCCGGTTCGACCTGGTCGAGTTCGTTTGGCTCTTCAGTCACTTCAACTCCCTGACCCGATGGCATCGATCAAGGCCGGTCACGATCATCTTCATGGCGCTACTGCAACGCTTTATCGTCATCCTGATCATTCGGCGAATCAGATTGTGACTTGTAGGCCACCTCGTATGTCGTGGCGCAGTTGGTTATGAATGAAGTTATCAAGGCAGCAGTGGGGAGAGCGAGAAAAGCCCCCATCGGTCCCGCGATGCTACCCCCCGCCAGTGCCGCGCCAAATGCCATGCCCCCACTGAGACTCATCGTTTCAGAACTCAGCTTCGGGCTCAGCCAAGAGTTCTCTACCAACTGATAGACAAGCACATAGCCAAGGAGGATCAATGCGGCGATATCGGGCACACCAAGTTCTCCCTTGACCACGTGGTTCAGAACCTCGTCAACATCATCACTGAGACACGATAGGAGAGGAACGCGTCCAGCAACGCCCTCATTCGCTCAGCGATCCTTGGCCAGGTCGTTGCTGTGGAGGCGGCGAGGATCAAGACTGACGCTATGGAACAAGAGGCCTGGAAGGAAGCCACGACATTCGACGCCCCAGCCCCCGATCCTGGGGCTGTCTTCGATCTGATCCGAACTGCCAACAACCTGCCTCTAACCAACGCCGAACTCGACCGGCAGGCAGCGATGCATCTAGCCCAGGAGACCAAGAAAACCCAGGCCATGCCTGGGTTTTCGTTCGTAGCGGGGGCGGGATTTGAACCCGCGACCTTCGGGTTATGAGACTGATACGACTCAAAGCAGGGACCTGGGACTACATCCCTTTCGTCAACTGAGATCAGAGGATTTGGTGCCCACGGATTGTCACCGCGTCCCGACCTTTCGCATCATCGCGCGGACCACACGCGGACCAAGTCAAGAATGAAACCGCGCCACGAACCGGGATACCGACGCTTTCTACTCAAGACGATTTAGCAATCGGGAGCCGCACATAGGGCTGGAGGTCAATCTGGGCGATGTTCGCCGCCGCATTCGGAGCCCCACCACGGTCCCGTCCACAAACCGCCGGCCACCTGACAACATAAGAGAATCAATATGTGCTGCTCGTGGCGGTAATTTCAATCCCACTTATGGCGCTCTCACGGCGTGAACGTGCACTGCTTGGCCGGAGCGCAATCGATGTCCAAGAGCCGAAGAGTTCACCAGCTCTTCACTGCTGTTGTGCTCCGCGGCTTCGCCCTGTAGCGGGTCGCTCCCGTTAGCGTTGGTCCGAAATGGCGACCGGCGAATGGCATAGTCCGTGATGTCCTTCGATACGGCCCCAGCAACCTTGCGGACAGACGGGGCAGTCCATCGGGGGGGTCGACTCCTCGGTCGGCTCACGGTGCGTCAGAGAGTGGGTCTGTTGATATTGGTGCTTGCGGCTGTCGCTGGTGCCTGCTCGGGGGGAGGATCCGCACCCGCCAACAACAGCAACCCTGGCGACTGGGAAGCAATCGCCAACACCGCGCGTGGCCAGACCCTCGATCTCTACATGTGGGGCGGGAGTAGCGAGATCAACCGTTTTGTCGATCGCACCTATGGCCCGATCCTGGAGGAAGAGTATGGGATCACCCTGAACCGGGTGCCGGTTGCCGACACCGTGGACGCCGTCAACAAGGTCCTGGCCGAATTGCAGGCCGGTCGGAACAACGGCGGGTCTGTTGATCTGATCTGGATCAACGGCGAGAATTTCTACACACTGCGACAAGCCAATGCCTTGCTAGGGGGTTGGGCTCTTCAAATACCCAACGCACGGTTCGTGGATTGGGATTCCGTTGCAGTGAACCGAGACTTCGGACTCGCCGTCGAAGGCTCCGAGTCCCCATTGGGCAGCGCACAGTTCCAGTTCGTCTACGACAGCGCCCGTACCGACGAGGACAGTCTGCCTCGCTCCTACATCGAGCTCGGGAAATGGATCGCGGCCCATCCGGGCAGGTTCACATACCCGGCGCCGCCCGCCTTCCATGGAACGAGGTTCGTCAAGCAGGCGTTCTACGAGCTGACGGGTGGGGTGGAGAATTGGCTTGTCCCGCTGGATGAAACAGCGTTCGCCGAGGGCTCCGCTGGACTGTGGGACTTCCTCGCTGACATCAACCCCAACCTATGGCGCTCAGGTCGGACATATCCGCCCGACATCGCCAGTCTGAACCGCCTGTTCGCCAACGACGAAGTCGACTTCACATTCACACAGCTTCCCGGAGGGATCCAAGCCGAGATCGACGCCGGTGTTCTGCCGGCCACCGCCCGCCCGTTCGTCTTCGGCACGGGGACCATCGGCGATTTCCACTACCTGGCGATTCCGACCAATGCCGGCGACTCAGAAGCCGCGATGGTATTGGCCAACCTGGTGCTCGCCCCCGCATTGCAGGCCGCCAAGCTCGACCCAGCCAACGGGTGGGGGGACGGTCTGGCCATCTCCCTCGACCTCGTCGACGGCGAAGATCGCGTTGCTTTGCAGCAGGTGATGGACAAACTGGGCGATGCGGCCGTGTCGTTCGACCGACTCGAAGAGGTTCGACTTCCCGAGGTGGATCAGGCGTACACGCTGAGATTGGAACACGACTGGGATGTCTTCATCCGGCAATCACAGCTTGCGGACTGAGCCACGGCGCAGCGCGCCGCTTCCGATCCGCGACCGCTCATGGCTGAAGCTCCTGCCGGCCCTGGTGGTGATCGTGCCGCTGTTCGCGGCGGCGCTCATGTTGGCGGTGATTCAGAGTCTGGGTTACTTCCCACTCGTCGGAATGCGGAGCTTCAACCTGGACGCCTACCGATCGCTGTTGGGCAACGGTGAGTTCTGGCAGTCGCTTCTGCTGTCAACACGGATCGCCTTCACGGTCGCTCTACTGTCCACAGTGTTGGGTATCGCCATGGCATTGGGGATTCGGAAGATCTGGCGGGAGAGCCGACGATTGGGGTTCTTGTTCCAGCTCAACCTTCCGATTCCACACGTCATTGGTGCCCTGGCGATGGTTCACCTTCTTGGCCAGAGCGGCCTGATCGCTCGGCTGGGGCACGCGGCAGGGGTAATCGAAGCCGCCTCGGAGTTTCCGGCATTGGTGTACGACCCGTTTGCGCTGGGCATCGTCGCCGAGTTGCTGTGGAAGGACGTTCCTTTCATTGCGATCATTGCGCTCGGGGTGCTGGGAACCGTTGCCGAGGACTACGAGAGTGTGGCGGCATCGCTGGGTGCATCATCGCGGCAGCGGCTGCGTCACGTCACTTTGCCGCTGCTCGTACCCGCGGTGGCGCCGGCGTCGGTGATCGTGTTCGCGTTCGCCTTCGGCTCGTTTGAGGTGCCGCTGCTGCTGGGCGAGAGCTTTCCGAGCGCCCTTCCGGTCCTCGCCTATCGGCTCCACACCAATGTCGACCTTTCGGTGCGTCCGGAAGCGATGGCCCTGGCAGTGGTCATGTCAATTGTCGTAATGGTGACAGCGGTCTTATATCTGATATTGGTCCGCCGCGTCCTGCGAAGAGAGCAACCGTGACGGAGAACCAATTGACGGATCGGGTCACTTCCCCCTCGTCTTCGCCGCCGCGAGCGCCGAGCCGGCCGCGACGGCTTCGACGGACTGTGGGTAGTCGGATCGCCTTCGTCCTGATCGTTGTCGCCATCCTTTTTCCGCTCGTCCCCTTGGTCATCCACTCATTCGCCCGTGGCTACGTCTTCCCACAGCTGCTGCCCGCCGAGTGGAGCACCCGTGCGTGGCGCATCGTGCTCGCCACGGATGGAGGCACCTGGAATGCCTTGAGGTGGAGCGTTGTCGTAGCCGTGGCGGTCACCGCCCTGTCGCTCCTCGTGGCGTTGCCGGCTGGAAGAGCGCTCGGTCTGCGAGCCTTCCGCGGCAAACGGGTGCTCGAGTTCCTGGTGCTGACGCCCCTGCTGGTGCCCGCGGTTGCCGTTGCGATCGGCCTCGACATCACGTTCATCCGTCTGGGTCTCTCAGGAACCTTCTGGGGAGTTGTGCTTGTCCACCTCATCCCTGCCACGCCGTACGCCGTGCTGGTCCTAGCAGGCGTGTTCGCGAACTATGACGCAGATCTCGAGGCACAGGCGCGGACGCTCGGGGCCAGTCCCCTAAACGTCTTTCGGCATGTGACGATGCCCGCCATCAAGCCAGGTCTGATCATCGCCGGGTTCTTCGCGTTCATCGTGTCGTGGAGCCAATACGTTCTCACGCTCCAGATCGGTGGAGGGAAGGTACTTACGCTTCCCGTCCTTCTTGTCTCGACGGCTAGCGGCGGTGATGTGGCAATCACCGGTGCGCTCACGATTGTGTCCGCATTGCCGGTGGTGGTATTACTCGGCTTGGCGTCTCGCCACGTCGTGCGGGCCGGGTTGGGGACGACCGGCACATGACTATGCGCGTGGACTTGGTGGGCTTGACGAAGCATTTCGGAGCCGTGCACGCGGTCGAGGACTTCTCGCTCACCATTCAGCCCGGTCGCGTCACGGTGCTGCTGGGACCCTCCGGGAGCGGGAAGACGACACTGCTCAAGATGATTGCAGGGGTGCTCCGACCCACATCGGGGGACATCCGGTTCGACGACGAGTCCGTCATTGACCTGCCTGCGCCCGAGCGCGATGCGCCGATGGTGTTTCACAACGCTCTGCTGTTTCCCCAACTCAGTATCGAGGACAATGTCGGGTTCGGTTTGCGAATGCGCAAGACGCCCCCAACCGAACGCAGCCGTCGCGTAGCAGAGATACTCGAACTGGTGGGCCTCCACGACCTCAGGACCCGGCGCCCTGAGCAGCTTTCCGGTGGCCAGCAGCAGCGTGTGGCGCTTGCTCGGGCGTTGGTCGTCTCGCCCAGGTTGCTTCTGTTGGATGAGCCCCTCGCCAACCTCGATCCCGATCTCCGCGGCGAGATGCGTGAGTTGCTGCTCACAGTGCAGCGCAGCGTCGGGCTCACAGTGCTTCTCGTTACCCACGATCAGGAAGACGCGATCGTCATCGCCGACCATGTGGCGTTGATTCGAGGCGGGAGTCTGGTTCAAGAGGGTGTAGTAAGCGATTTCTTCAAGCGACCCGCTTCAGCATGGGTCGCAATGTTTTTCGGCGCCGGCAACCTCATTCCCGGACAGCGGACGAACAATGAAGTCGTCACCCCACTGGGGCGGCTGCGAGTGATATCTGAATCGCCTGCAATGGGAGCCGTGCTGGTGACAATCCGCCCCGAGTCTGTGGTGCTCGACGCTGTGGAGGGCCAGGCGAACACATTCCAGGGCAGGGTGGTCGCCGCGGAGTTCCGGGGCAGTCATATCCTGATGCGGCTCACAGCGGGAGGTATCGACTTGGAGGCGACCATCCCGGTGGACGACGTGAAGAGCCATGCCGTGGGCAGCACCGTTCGCGTCGCCTTGCCGCCCGAGAAGCTATGGCCACTCCCCGCCGACTAGCGGTGTCCGCTGAGACCCTAGCCGCTACCTAGAAGGACGAGAAAACCCAGGCAATGCCTGGGTTTTCGTTCGTAGCGGGGGCGGGATTTGAACCCGCGACCTTCGGGTTATGAGACCAATGCAGCCCGTGTCCGCTGGTGTCCTCCTGTGTCGTTCTGTAACCCCGAGTTGAGAAATTCCAGACACAACATCACCGCCAGTGCCCTCGAGTATCAGGGAGTGTCTGCTGGTGCGTTTGCAGACCGTTTGCAGCGGGTCGCTGAAACAGACCGCCCATAAATGCCGTTATGCGCTGCCCGGACTGTCTGTTCGCTCCACTCGATAAGTGCCGTTTCAAGGCAGGTGCGCGGCTCGCTCGTTACCGCAGGTACTCGGTGTTCTGGGAAGACTTTGCGCGGCCCAGCCGTTCCCTCGTGGTCCGGAATCATTCTGTAGCTGCGTGGGGGGGGCCTGGCCCCACGCATGCCGAGTTGGCATCCATGCTTCGTATCGAAGGGGGCGTGAGTGGGGGGCTTTTACGGCACCCGGTTGCTGGGCTGATGAGATCCAGCGGTTGGCTTAGCTCAGCATCACTCTGGCCAGAGCCCCGTGGAGGCGGGCTAAGCCGTTCATGAGGCTCATGGTCAGCCACAGGCCGACGAGACCAGCCGCTGTGTACCACAAGGCCTCGGCGGTGCCATTTACTACCCAGGGGAAGCCCTGGGCGGTGTCCCACAACCGGATTTCGTGAAACTGGACCACAATAGGAGCGCCGAGAAACGCCAACACAACCCCAAGCGCAGCCAAGGTAGCCGCGACTGCCGCCACTCCCATGGGAAAGCGCAACAGCCAAAGGTAGGCCAATTCTTTATACGTCTTGTGATTTCGGGCCTCTGCCACTGCGCGCCGCCAAAAGGTGGTTTCGCTGGCCCGCGTCGGTTCGGGAATCTCAACACCGAGCATGCGCTGAGTGAGACGTCGTTCGAAACTGGCGAGCTGCCGGGATGCGAGCAATGCCCCAGCCAGGATGGCGACTCCGATAACGGTGCTCACCCCCACGGCGAACGCCGCGGTGAAGAACGCGAAGTAGAACGTGCCCAGAAGCAAGCTCAACAACAGATAGACAAGGTTGCGGTATGTCTTCCGGTGGGCAGGCGGGAACAGAACGCCTGAAAGTCTCCGCCCGTTGTTCGATGTCTTCCGTAGGTCGTTCAATGTCGCTGAGTTCTGTGCCATGCCCATACCTCCATCTGTTAGTTGGTCTTGACAAATACATACCGAGTATACATACTGAGTGAATATGCGCAAACAGAAATCGCAATTTCAGGCTGGTGGTCGGTGTGCGTAACGCACTGCTGGCGCTGCTGACGCTGGGTCCGTCGCACGGCTATGAGCTGAAGCAGGCACTGGAGCGCAACCTCGGCAGCGTGTGGCGGTCCGTCAACATCGGCCAGATCTACACCACGCTGCAGAGGCTGGAGCGAGACGGATTGATACGGGAAGAGGGGGTGGACGAGAACCAGCGGGGCAAGCGGACCTACAACATCACTGAAGAAGGCCGAACAGAACTCAAGGTGTGGATGGCCACGCCCACGGTCGGTCCGCGGCTGAAGGACGAGTTCTTCACGAAATTTATCCTGGCGGCCCACTCGGGAATCGCTGACCCGCTGGAACTGATCGAAGCGCAGCGCAACGAATACTTGCAAGCCTTGCGGGAGCTGCATCAGGCGGCGGAGACAGACGGCGACCTCTCCGGTTCGCTACTCATCGAAGGCAGCGCACTCCACCTCCAGGCAGATTTGACCTTTCTAGATCGATGCGAAGAGCAATACCTAAGGAGCAGAACGTGACCGAAATCCTCAAGACGAAGAATCTCACCAAGACATACCAAATGAACGGGTCCTCCGTAGCCGCCCTCAACGGTGTCGACATCGACGTGGCGAAAGGAGAGTTCCTGGCGATCATGGGACCGAGCGGATCGGGCAAGTCGACGCTGCTGCACATGCTGGGAGGGCTGGACCGACCTTCTAAGGGTGAGGTTCATTTTCGCGGCGTCCGGACCGACCTTCTCAGCGAGGCCAAGCTGGCAACGCTACGCCGCCAACACGTCGGCTACGTGTTCCAGTTCTTCAATCTGATTGGGAACCTCACCGCGGCCGACAATGTCGAGCTGCCGGCGCTCATGGCGGGCGTGGCTCCTGCTGAGGCGCGAGCTCGTAGGGAAGAAGTGCTCTCCAGGCTCGGTATCGCGGATCAGGCGAGATCTTTGCCTGCCCAGATGTCTGGCGGTCAGCGGCAGCGGGTCGCGTTGGCACGTGCACTGGTAAACGAACCGGCTGTTCTGCTCGCCGATGAGCCCACCGGCAACCTCGACAGCGACTCCACACGTGACGTGCTCGGTCTGCTTAGGCAGACAAACAAGGCCGGTCAGACGATCGTCGTGGTTACACACGATCCCAATGTCGGTTCGGTCGCGGACCGTGTTGTCCGCATGCGCGACGGCCGGATCGTCGCCGAAACGCATCTTGAGGACGCCGCCGATCCCCGGGGAAGAATGTCCCAGCTAATCGATTTGGAGATGGGAGCATGATCAGGGCTTTCTACCGAAAGGGTCGCGCCGACATCGCCAGCAGGCCCCTCCAGTCGATCTTGTTGTTCGTGGTCCTCACCGGGGCCGCCGCCACAGTGATGATCGCGTTCTCGGCGAGAGATGCGGCGTCGGCTCCCTTCGAGCGGGTGCACGAGCAGGCAAATGGAGCCCACGTGTGGTTCGAAGGCGTTCCAGAGAATCTTCATCCCATTACCGAGCTGTCAGGTGTTGCTGCCTCTACCGACATCTACGAACAGGTACGAGGCACGCTGGTTGATTCCCCCCAGCCGATCGGCCTCAAGTTCTGGGCGATGACCCCGGACATTCCAGAGGTATCTCCGGCAGTGCTGGTCGCTGGAGAATGGTTGACAGGTACAGGAGACGAGGTCGTCATCGAGTGGGACCTGGCACGTCGCCGCGGTCTCGACATCGGGGATGAGGTCAAGGTTTCGTCAGCGATGGGAAGCACGACGTTGCGCATCGTTGGACTCGTCGTCCTGGTGGCTGACTCGCCCGGAGCCGAGCCGATCCCGACGTTCGTGGCATCGGCAACGGTGCGCCTCCTTGCCGGCGGGAGCCTCGACGGCCTGAGCGTGGACGAGCTCGACGCCCGCCGAGCCAACTATGGGTTGGGTGTCAGGTTGGACGATCCCGAGGCTACAGCTCATCTGGTGGAGCGCGCCGAGGAGAGTGCACGGGCGCTCGGTTTGCCGCTTCGTAGCCTGACGTGGCAGCAGATCGCTGATGAGGTGGCGCTGGAGAGCGAAGGCTTCGGCATCCTGTTCACCGTCTTCGCAATCTTCGCCCTGGCCGCCACTGGCTTAATCATCGCCAACACGATCACGACCCACGTTTTGGCCCGCAGACGTGAGATCGGCATACTCAAGGCCGTCGGTTTCGCTCCCCGCCATGTTTCGCTGCTTCTCCTTTCCGAGCAGCTCGCCGTCGGCCTCGTTGCCACCCTGGTCGGAATTGGCGTTGGCGTGCTCCTGACCCCGGTATTGGTGGCGGGGACGGCCGATCTACTCGCCACGACGTCATCTCCCAACGTGGTTGCTTCGAATGTCGTCGTCACGCTCTTTGGCGTGATGGGCCTTGTAGTCATCTTCACGCTTCTACCGGCGTGGCGGGCGGGCCGGATAAGTGCCGTCGACGCCATTGCCGATGGTCAAACGAGCAGAGTGCAGAGGCCGTCGCGGATTGCGGGCGCTGCCCGTCGCCTGGGTATGCCAACCTTTGTCGTCTACGGGGTCAAAGACGCCTTTGCCCGCCCGGTACGCGCCTGGCTCGGCATCGCCGGCGTTGCTGTTGCCGCCGCCACAGTCATGCTGACGTTGACCTACAGCGCCACCCTCAACAACGCATTCGAAAATCCTGTCGAGGTCGGCTATGCCCCATCAGAGGTCAAGGTGATCCGGCTACCCGGTTTTGGAACCGAGCAGGCTGCCAGCAGGACGAGCGAGAGCGTGAGCGTGGATCTTGGCGCAGGCCTCGGCGTGGCCGACCCGATGTCCGAGCAGGAGCTGATCGAGCTCATCGACTCCAACAATCAGGTCGAGGCGTATGTGACGTCGCGGAGCCTGCTCATTGAGCTGGCAGGAGACACCACTTCGGGTCCTGCGACGGCAGCTGAATCATCGCAGGTCTACACCGGTAGCTTCGTGAGCGGGCCAATCGAGAGATTCGGGTTTCACCTGGCGCAAGGCGTTTTCTTCACCGCACCAAACGAGGCCATTGTCGACCTCAAGCTGGCCCGAGAGCGGGGTATCGAAGTAGGCGACGAGTTGAGCATCGTGGTGCACGGAGCCGACGACCAGAGCACGGCTACTGTGCCTATTGCCGTTACTGGGATTTATGTTTCCCGGCCGGGCGGAAGCATCCTGCTCGGTCTCGACACCCTCCGCGCCATCAACCCTGAGGCCGAGGCCGGCGACCTACTGTTGAAGCTCGACGCCGACGTCGACACTGCTCATTTCGCAGAAGAGCTGTTCGCCACAACCGGGGGCAGAGTGCTCGTCGATGACCAGTCGAGCGGACTCACCGAAGACGAAGATGGCAACCGGGCGATCATCCCCTTCTTCTTGGGACTCAACCTTGTGCTCGTGGGCCTAGCCGGTACCAATCTGCTCAGCTCGCAGATCTTTGCCGTGCGTGAGAGAACGAGGGAGTTCGGGATCGTCAAAACCATCGGCTTCACTCCGAGGCAGGTGGTTGCTTCCGTGATCGCCGGCGCGGTTCTGCTGACGGCAGTAGGCGTCGTTCTCGGCGCTCTTGTCGGATTCGCATTCACTTATCAGCTGCTTACATCGCTCGTAGCGGAGAACGGGCTAGCAGGGGGCTTTGTCCAGTTCCCGAGCTTCGCGTCTCTGTTGATATTCGCTCCGCTCATTGCCGCCGTGGCGATTCTTGGTGCGGCGATCCCGGCACGCCGGGCTTCACGCCTCAGCGTGGCAGACACACTGCGGTACGAATAGACGGCTCAACACTAGGTCGGAGGACCCACGGCTCACCGCCGTGAGGACCACCCGCTGCGGTTTGAAGCCGACCACTTGGAGGGACTCGGATTTCGCGACCCGCGTCACAGGACGAGCAACCAAGCCGACCACATCAGTGCCCTAACACAGCGTAGATCCAGCGCGGAGCGCGTTATCGGCACGACCCGCGGCCGCAAGGTCCGCCGGGGCGCAAATAACGACGGCAGGACTCCTGATGGCCAGCATGTCGAATCCGTCCTGGATCCGGCAATATGCACCGCCACTCCTTGGGTGGAACTCAATCGCGAGCAGCGCATATCCGGCATTATGTGCGGTCACTTGCCACGCTGAATAGCGCACATAAGTGCCGTTATGTGCGGGCTGGTTTGGATGTGTGTGGTTGACAAGGATAAGGCGGCAATTAGGGAACCAAGGGGATAACCGTTGTGAAGCGGTTGAGGTCGGCGTCATCGACCAGCACTAGCCCGCCATCCTTTTCCTGAAAGACCGCGACGATGTCACCTCGGAGCAGGCCCGCTCCTATGAAGTTGCCCTCCATGCACGGGCAGCACGTCCTAGTCAACCTTGGGCAGCACACGTCCCAGTCAACTTCGGGCAGCACGTCCCAGTCAACCTCGGCCAGCAGCCACTCCCAGTCAACCCCGGGATTCTCGTCGATTGCCTCTA
Organism: Acidimicrobiia bacterium; assembly: GCA_036446835.1. Taxonomy (GTDB): domain Bacteria; phylum Actinomycetota; class Acidimicrobiia; order Spongiisociales; family ZC4RG35; genus SZUA-217. The sequence continues at coordinate 578 of JAZFTT010000006.1, read as the reverse complement.
TGTGGGCATAGACCCGATAGGTGACCCCGTAAACGAGATGAGCGACATCTGCGACCGGAGGCTGCATTCCATCAGCGCCCATCACACACATCCTTCTGTGTCGTTAGCTCGCCGGCTCGTCACCTCCAACCATCTCCAAGGAGGTGATGACGGTCTAGAGACTTAAGTCCCGAAACCACACCCTCTTCTGCATGTACGGCAATCCAGCCTGTTCATGAGATAGACCAATGGGCTGCACCCATAAGTGCCGTTATGCGCGGTGTTTTTCCTGTGGTGGGGCATTGGTTCTCATCGGTCGGGACCAAAGTCTGTTCCGGTTTTGACTTGGTCCTCTAGCGCCGTGACCCGTCAGGCCTGATCATGTATGTGAATGTTTTCACAAGGAAAGGAAACTCTGATGGCAAAACGCCTTCAAACACTCGGTATCGTTCTAGCGTTGTTCGGCGTTGGTTTCGTGATCGCCGGTGGGGTTGCGTTTGTTCAAGTACAGAACGGATACGGCTCCCTCCAATCTTTCAGCGAAGCACAAAACGTGAGTTTGAGCTACAACGAGGATGGCCAACTCATCGATCGTGGCA
>JAZFTT010000005.1:0-5855 GCA_036446835.1 Acidimicrobiia bacterium | reverse complement strand
TCCCGCTCTCGAAGCTGAATCGGTGAGTTGCCGACTCGTCCTTGAGCACCCACCCTGTCAGATCGGCGGCGGTGCTGCCCCGATTCTCGATATCGACCCATTCTCCGTTGAGGTTGTCGTTGTCGTTTCCTGGCGCGTCGTACTCGACATGGGTGATGACGAGGGTGTCCTTGCTTGGCTCACCACAGGTGTCCTCTGCCCAGAGCCCCAGGTCTTCGCGCTGTGCGTGCTCCTGAGCTGTTGACAAAGTCTCTGACTCGGCGACGTTCGGCGGGGATTCATTTACCAGCGCAAACCCCTCGCGGACCATGACCTCATTGACGAAGGTGCCGTCTGGCAGGTAGACGTAGCGGAGGAGACGCAGGTAGTCGTCCACATCGGTGACGTCGCCAACCAGAACGACTTCCTTCCCGTCCACCAGTTGTTCGAGGGCTTCTTTGGATTCGGGCCCCAAGCACTCATCCATCTCCGGAGTGTTGATGCCGATGAGTCTCACACTCCTGGCGGCCTCACCCGAGCGACTCACCCTGACGGTGTCGCCATCGGTGACGGAGAAGACGAGGGCGTCGCCGCTGTTGGGGACCGATAGAGGGTCGTCATAAAGGAGAACACCGAAGACAATCGCGGCAATAACAACTAACAGCGCAGCCAGCAACAGGACGAGCCGCGAGCCTCTCAGTCGTCTCCCCTGAGTTGTCTGAGTTCGAGCTTCTCCGCCCGTTGCCGGCGGCGTCTCCTCCGGTAGAAGATCCCACCGAACGTTGCGAAGATTGCGGCCGCAACGGCCGTCACCAGGATGACTATCGACAGCGGGAAGTCACCGCTCATCCAGAGAAACTCGATAGCCACCGTTTCGGTGTTCTGCACGGCGAAGACGACAACGAGAATCAGCCCGATGGTGGCAATGATTCCGCCCCAGGGAAGACCTACCGAGGGCTCCTCGGGTCCAGGAGGCTCTAGCTGCTCCTCAATCTCGTGGATCTCATCCATCTTTACGAGCCTAAACGGTGTCCGTCAACGCCCAATCGTCCCGTGACGTCCGCCCCTCCTCGACGTCGACGCGCATCAGCAGAATCAGCCCAACCACGAAGAAACCCAACAGAGCGAGAATCGCCGGACGACCAGAACCGGTGATACCGCTGACCAGGGCGAAGACAGTGGTGCCCAGAACCGCCGATGCTTTGGAGAAAACAGTGAAGAATCCGAAGAACTCGGCTGAGGACTCCTCGGGGATCATGCTTCCGTAGAGGCTGCGTGATAAGGCCTGAGACCCGCCGAGGACCAGACCAACGGCGGCACCAAGCGCATACAGAGGAGTCGCTTGTCCCGCCGGGAGCAGGAAACCCGCGATTGTGATGGCGATCCAGATGATCAGGCTGACGATGATCGCAGTCTTGGTGCCGATCTTCCCGGCCAGCCAACCAAAGAGCAGCGCTCCTCCGAAGGCGACGAACTGGACGATGAGGAACGTGATGACGATCTGGGTTGTTTCGAGCCCGAGAGTGTCGACTGCGTAGGCCCCAGTCACCGCGATGATGGTGTTGATGCCGTTGTTGTAGAGGAAGTAGGCCACCACGAAGAGCAGCAATGCTCGAAAGTCCAACAGCTTCTTGGTCGTCTTCCACGTGTCTCCGAACCCGATACGCGCATATGCAATCCATGGCGAGCTGTCGGCGAGTTCGGGAGGGAGAGGTCGGGGTTCCCCCTCGTCGGGCAACCGGCGCAAGGTCACGACGCTGAACAGCAACCACCAAACCCCGGCTCCCGCGATCGAGATCCTCGACGCCGTGGCAACCGACAACCCGAGGGTTCCGTTGTCACTCAAGAAGATCAAGACAAAAGCAAGCACGAGGTAGAGACCTCCCCCGATGTATCCATACGCGAAGCCCTTCGAGGAGACTCGATCGATCGTTTCGTCGGTGGTGATGATCGGCAGGAAGCCGTCGTAGAAGACGTTGGCGGCGACGAAGCCGATCTGGGAGATCAACGCAGCGAACAGGAAGGCAACCACGGCGCCATCAGGCACCAGAGGGACAACAATCGTCGTGACAGCGCCGATCACCGCGAACGTGCGAAGAAATCGCTTCTTGGCCGCCGTGTAATCGGCAACGGTACCAAGCACAGGCATCACCAGGAAGAGGATGAACGATCCAAAGCCGACCACGGCTGCCCACAGGGTCTCACCCGACTGTCCGGCGAACCCTTCGTCGGGGACGATCGATGTCGCGAAGAACACCGCAATGATCGCTCCGAACACCGTTATGTAGGCAGAGTTGGCCCAGTCGTACATTGCCCATCCGAAAATGGTGCGTGGGTCGTTCTTCTGGACTTGGCTCACGAAGACACAAGTTAGGCATAACCTGGGTGCGCATGCGGCGCACAGCGGTGGTTCTATTGGCTGTGGTTGCCGCTTGTTCGGCTCAACAGGAACTGGCGCCATCGACTCCGACACCCGCCGGCCCTTCGACCACCGACTCCACCCCGCTTCCAACGATGGCGCCGACCACCACCACGACTCTGCCCGAGACGACGACGACGGCCAGTCAGACGACCACTACCACAGCCTTTCTGTCGCTCCAGTCGCTCGCCTATGAGAAAGTTGCCGATCTGCCGTTCCCGGTTCAGCTGACCTCGACCCCCGGGAGCTCGGTCTCCTATGTCGCCACCAAGGACGGGCGAATCTGGATCTACGACGGTGTCGCCATCGGTGACAACGCCGTGTTGGACATCACCAGCCGGGTGCTCAACGAGGGGGAGCGTGGATTGCTCTCCATCGTGATTCACCCGGAGGATCCACGCAGGCTCTTCGCCCACTACACCGCGAACAACGGTGACACCGTGGTTTCCGAGTTCGCTCTCATCGAAGCCGCCCTGGCCGACCCGAGCTCGGAGCGTGTTCTGTTGCGTCACAGCCAGCCTGCCGCAAACCACAACGGGGGAATGATCCAGTTCGGCCCCGACGGGATCCTCTATGTGGGTTTGGGTGACGGTGGCGGCGCCAACGACCGTTTCAACAACGCACAGAATCTGGACACTCTCCTCGGTGGGATCGTCTCGATCTCGGTGGACGGTGACCCCGATCCCGCCCTGTTCAACTCGGGTCTGCGCAATCCGTGGCGTTTCTGGATCGATGACGACGTCATCTACGTCGCCGACGTCGGTCAGGCCGTCTACGAGGAGGTTTCGGTCACCGATCTTACGGCAGACATCAACTTCGGCTGGCCGATCACAGAAGGTCTGCATTGTTTCAGGCCATCCTCGGGATGTGACACCACGGGCTTGACCCTTCCTCTGGTCGAGGTGCCTCACAGCGACGCCGGCACCTGTTCGATCACTGGCGGGGTGGTGTACCGGGGAACGGCGATCCCGGAACTGACAGGCCTCTACTTCTATTCGGATTACTGCGGCGGGTACCTGCGCAGCTTCCAATTCGACGGAGCCGGGATAACCGACGAGACCGACTGGACTCAACAGGTCGGTGTGCCCGGACAGGTTGTCGGGTTTGGGGTCGACGGTGAAGGCGAGATGTATGTGGTGACCACTGACAGTCTTCTGAGGCTGGTGGCGGTGCGAGGCTGATCTCCCTAATAGGCTCCCTCTCGTGGCAACCATCTTCACCAAGATCATCGACGGGGAGATCCCTGGCACGTTTGTCTGGCGTGACGACCGCTGTGTCGCCTTCCTATCGATCAACCCTTTACGCCCGGGTCACACGCTGGTGGTACCCAGACAGGAAGTCGATCTCTGGACCGATTGCCCATCCGATCTCAGGGATCATCTGTTTGACGTTTCCCAGACCATCGCCAGGGCCATACAGCAGGTCTTTTCGCCAAACAGGGTCGGTCTGATGATCGCCGGGCTGGAGGTGCCCCATCTCCACATTCACCTCGTTCCCATCGATCGTGTCCACGACCTCGACTTTGCCAATGCCGCGGTATCGGTCGATCGCGAGGAGTTGGCCGAGTCAGCCTCTTCGATTCGGTCCGCGCTGGAAAGCGAAGGAGCGCGGGGAGTCTCCGACTGAAGTGGGGATTTTCCTGGGGGGCCTCACCTCTCTTCTCTACGGCTTTGGCGATTTCCTAGGGGGCGAGGGGGCAAAGCGGGCACCGGCGGCCGCCATCGTCCTGTGGGCTGGTGTCGTCTCATTCCCACTGGTCTCGGTGATTGCCCTGGTCAACGGGGGCTCGGCATCGGGTGCCGATTTCGCCATCGGTGCGGCGGCCGGCACGGCGGGAGCCTTGGGGTTGGTGTTCCTGTTCGCAGGACTGGGGAAAGGGCACGCCGCTGCGGTTGCTCCCGCTGCCGGTGCGGTTGCGGCGATTCTGCCGGTTGTCGCTGCGGTGGCGACCGGAGAACGCCCTTCGACCCTTGCATGGTTGGGTGTGGGGCTGGCGATTCCTGCGATCGTCCTCAGCTCATGGGTCGCCGATCCGGGCAATCTTCCCTGGGGAGGGGTCGGTTTCGGCGTCATCGCCGGTCTTGGTTTTGGGGGCTATTTGGTGATCATCGACCAAACGAGCGCTGGTTCGGAGTTGCTCCCGCTGATAACCGCACGCGCGGCGACGATGGTGTTGGTCCTTGTCGTGGCGGCTATCGGCATGTGGAAGGTGACTGGGTTTGCTCAGGTGCCGCGCGGCATCGTGCTGGGAAGCGGGCTCCTCGACGTCGCCGGAAATATCGCACTTTTGGTGGGGCTTCGTGTTGGACCGTTGGCCCTCGTCGCGGTGTCTTCTTCCTTCTACCCGGTGGTGACGGTGGTCTTGGCCAGGATCGTCAACCAGGAGCACCTCCGAGGTCGTCAGGTGTTCGGGATTGTGATGACACTGGTGGCTCTGGCTGCGATTGCTTTGGGGTAGTGCCTCAGCTTCCGCCGACCACCAGCCAGGTGCCGAAGATGACGAAGGTCACCCCGGCCAGTCGTCTCGGGTCGAGAGTGTTGGCCTCGGCAAACAAACCGAGATGGTCGATGAGGGCCGCCAGAATCAGAGTTGCCCCGGTGAACAGGGTGAGTCCAGAGCCGAGTCCGAGTCGGGACACGGTGATCCCCAGGGACGCCACCACGACCAAGCCCATCAGACCGGCCGTGAATGCCCACCAGGGAACCTCCCGAAGATCGGAGAGCCGGGCGCCGCCCATCGTCAGCATCAGCATCCCTACTGCTAGGCCGCCACCGGCATAGGTCACGAACGTGGAGACGAGTGTTCCTGCCCTGTCTTCCATGATGCCGAGAGATTGGGACTGGAGTGCTCCGGCGAGGCCACCGGCAAGACCAACCAGAATGACGAAAAGCATGCTCATTGGTGAGCATCTTGGCTCATGGGGGGCTTCCAGTCGCGGATCCTCGCGTGGCAGCCCAAATCTGTCATGGAAGACGTTTACTCTCGGCGCAGATGGAGAAGATGGTTGGAAGGGTCCTCGGGACCAAGGATGCAACACCCCTCGAGTTCTGGGTGGGTGTTGCCGCCGGCGAGTTCATCCAACTCGATGATGTCGTGGCGCTGGAGCGTGTCCTGCCAGGCGGTGAGGTCGTGCGTATGTACGGCACCGTGGGTCAGGTGGTGGCCCGCCACGAAGGTGCCCGGTTCGACTCCGATGTGTTCTTGATCGAGGACGGTATTCTTCCTGCTGAGGTTTCCGAAGCCGCTCACGTCACCGCGACACGGTTCGAGCCAGAGGTCTTTGTGCCACCCAGACCGGGACAGCCGGTCCGCATCGCCGAAGGTGACGAGCGCGAGCGTGCCCTGTTCTTCGACCAGATGGAGCGCAGGTTCCCGGTGGGGGCGGCTCGAAACGGTGAGCCCCTCTGGGTCAACCTCGAGTTTCTCAACGGTGAGCGCGGCGCCCACGTCAACATC
>JAZFTT010000004.1:0-9035 GCA_036446835.1 Acidimicrobiia bacterium | reverse complement strand
TAACGTCACTCTCATCGGCAACCTCGTCGATGACCCGGAACTCCGGTTCACCCCATCGGGTGTCGCAATGGCAAAGATCCGGATGGCCGTCAACCGTCGCTGGCGCGGTCAGGACGGTGAATGGCAGGAGAGCACCAGCTTTTTCACCGGGACCATCTGGCGTGAGCAGGCCGAGCAGGTCGCCGAGTCGCTGCAGAAGGGGGCCAGGGTGATCGTGAGCGGTCGTCTCGAGCAGCGGAGCTGGGAGACCCAGGAAGGCGATAAACGCTCCGTCGTGGAGATTCAGATCGACGAGATCGGGCCGTCTCTACGCTGGGCCACTGCCACGGTCAACAAGACCCAGCGCCAGGGTGGCGACTGGTCAAACGACAAGAAGTCCGACAGCGCGCCGGCGACGGCGCCCGTGGCCCGTGATGACTTCGGGCCCGACGAAGCACCTTTCTAGGAGATAGTTCAATGCCACGTAAGAACAAGAGAGCCCCGCGGGCGACCCGGGGGGGTCGACGCGAGAATTATCGCAGGGGAAAGCCGAAGCCTTGCGCCGTTTGTGCTCAGGGGGGCGCGCTCGATTGGAAGGACGCGTCTTTCCTACGCAGGTTCGTTTCGGATCGAGGAAAGATTCGCAGTCGTCGCGTTTCCGGTCTGTGCCCGCGTGATCAGCGCAGGGTGGCGACGGCCGTCAAGAACGCTCGCGAGATGGCTCTTCTCCCCTATGTGGGTACTCGATGAAGCTGATACTCACGTCCGACGTGGTGGACCTGGGCAAGCGTGGTGACGTTGTCGAAGTTGCCGACGGGTTCGCCCGCAACTATCTGTTGCCACGGAAATACGCCATCAAGGCAAACGATGGCGCGCTTGCGGCGGCTGCGAGCATCCGCCAGACCCGTCTTGCCACAGAGCGCAAGGCGAAGGATCTTGCAGAGGCGATAGCCACCCAGCTCGTGGGTAGCCGCGTGGTTCTCGCGGCCCAGGCGGGTGACGAAGGCCAGCTTTACGGATCGGTCTCGGTCGCCGACGTCGTTGAGGGCATCAAGCGTTTCACCGGCATCGAGTTGGAGAAGAGTCAGGTTGAGATGGACGAGTCGATCAAGGCGATCGGTCTCCACGAGATCCAGATCAAGGTTCACACCGAGGTGGAGTTCCCCCTCACCCTCGACATCATCCCGGCCTGACCCACTCGATCTAGTCGCGAATTTCGCGGTTAGCTGTCAATCTTTTCCACCGCGAAAAACAATCATCGCTTTGAGTTGGGGTGACGTGTGTGGTGGTCTATGTTCGGTTCACTTCCCCTGCTGAAGGCGGTTTCCACTTCCCCGTCCGGCGGGGTCTTGCGCGTCGAGACCCAAATCTGTCGGTGGCGTATGGCATCTTGTCGGAGAGGACATAAATGACTGGAATGACCGAACAAAGCGAGCTGCGGCCTAGTTACCGCAATCCCCCGCACTCGCGTGAGGCAGAGGAGTCGATCATCGGGGCTGTGCTCCTCTCCGTGGACGCGGTCAATGAGGTCATGGATCAGATTCATCCAGAGGACTTCTACGTGCCCGCGCATCAGGCCATCTTCGAGGGCATGCGACAGCTCTTCGATTCCAACCAGGCGATTGATGCTGTCACCGTCTCTGAGGTCTTGCGACGACATGGCGAGCTGGAGAAGGTTGGTGGAGTCCAATACCTGGCGCGTCTGGTCGACATCGTTCCCTCAACATCCAATATCTCCTTCTACGCGGGAATAGTCGAGGAGCACGCCAAACGACGCGAGCTGATCCGTGCCGGGGCGGCGGTCACCGATGTGGCTTTCAACCTCGACGAGGAGATCGCCATCGTGCTCGACCGGGCAGAGCAGGCCGTGCTCGGTGTCGCTGAGAGGCGCTCTTCGCAGACTCTCGTCGAGGTGGGACCGATGCTGAGCGATGTCCTCGAGCAGATCGAGCTGATGGAGCAAAGAGGAAGTGAGCTCACCGGGCTGACCACCGGCTACGTGGATCTCGACCGGAAACTGGCTGGTCTCCAACCGGCCAACCTCGTTGTCGTGGCATCGAGGCCGGGCATGGGGAAGAGCTCGTTGGCACTCGGCATCGCCATCAATGTGGCCACTCTGGACGAATCGGTGGCGATCTTCTCCCTCGAAATGTCAAAGGAGGAACTGGTCCAGAGGATCCTGTCCTCTGTGGGGAAGGTCGACTCGATGAAACTGCGAGCCGGTCAACTGGGCCCGCTCTGGCAAAGGGTGGTTGATGCCGCAGGGAAAATGTACAAAGCGCCTATCTACATCGATGACTCCCCTGTGGTCACCGTCACCGACATCCGGGCCAAATGCCGTCGACTGAAGCGAAAGAAGGGACTCTCGCTTGTCGTGGTCGACTATTTGCAGTTGATGGAGTCGCCCAACCGAGAAAACCGCCAACAGGAGATTTCGGAGATCACCAGGAATCTCAAGAACCTCGCCAGGGAGCTCGGAGTTCCGATCATCGCGTTGTCGCAGTTGAACAGGTCACTGGAGCAGAGGGAGGACAAGCGACCTCGTCTGTCCGACCTTCGCGAAAGCGGTTGCCTGACGGCCGATACCCGTCTCATCCGCGCAGATGACAACTCGGAGGTGACTCTCGGGGAGCTGGTTGAATCGGGTGTTACGGACGTTCCGGTATGGAGCCTCGACGACAAGTTCCGGCTGGTCCGTTCGAACATGATCCATGCCTTTCCCAGCGGCACCAAGCCGGTCTTTGAGATGCAGCTCGCCTCGGGACGAGTCGTCACCGGCACTGACAATCACCCATTCCTCACACTGGACGGTTGGGTCCCCATGGGTGACCTCAAGTCCGGGTCGCGCATAGCTGCAGCGAGATCCGTTCCTGAGGGGGAGAAGCAGTCGGGTCGTGAGGCACAGTTTGCCTTCCTATCGGAGGTTGGTGTGGCTGGAGGTCGGGGCACCGTTGCTGAATCCCTTGTACCGGTTTTGAGGGCGAAGGAGGCCAACACCAACGTCGACTCGATCCCGGCGTCGATCTGGGATTATGTCAAGTCGAAAGCCATGCCAGCCGCCAACGTGTCGGCCCGTGAGCTGGCTCGACGCCTGGAGATGTCCTCTTACGACTCGACCCTCTACAAGTCGGGTGTGTCTCGAAACCGCATGAAACGGCTCGCCGCTGCCCTCGGCGACGATTACCTGCATGCCCTTGCCGACTCCGATGTCGTTTGGGACCGGGTGGTGTCCATAACACCGAGGGGAGAGCAGCAGGTATTTGACGCGACGGTCGAGTTGACGCACAACTTCCTAGCCAACGGGATCATTGCCCATAACTCCATCGAGCAGGATGCCGACGTGGTGATGTTCATCTACCGCCACGAGTACTACCACCCTGAGGATCAGGAGAAGAGGGGAATAGCCGAGGTGATCGTCGCCAAGCACCGCGCCGGTTCGACAGGTCCTGTGGAGATGACGTTCCAGCCCGAGTTCACCCGGTTCGCCAACCTGGGTCGTGACGTCAGCTAACCCTCCTTGACATGACTAATATCGTTAGTTAGAGTAACTAAGGTTATTAGTCATAACTATTGAGGAGGATCAAAATGGCTTCTTCTGATCATCGATCAGATTCGTTTCTTCGGGCGTCGCTCTTGAGCAACGCAGTGTTCAGCATGGTGTCAGGCGCAATCGCAGTTGCCTTTGCTTCCCGACTTGGAGAGTTCATGGGGCTCGCTCCGGTCGTTCTCGCTGTCGTCGGTGTCGGGGTGTTCGGTTTCGGTTTGGCCATTCTCTGGAATGCACGACGTGAGACGATCAGTCTTCGTCAGGCCCGTCTCACCGTCATCCTCGACCTGATGTGGGTCGTCACCGGTGCCATAGTGATTGTTGGCTTTCGCGGGCTGATGACCGCCGGCGGCGAATGGCTGCTCGCGGCGGTCTCCACCGTGGTCGGTGTCTTCGCTGTCCTCCAGGGGCTTGGCCTCCGCAGCGCCGGAGGTATCCACCCGAGGCGTCTTGTTACCGAGATCCAGATCGATGCGAGTCCCCACAACGTGTGGAATGTGCTGACCGACCTGTCTGAATATCAAGATTGGAACCCGTTCGTTGTGGCCGGATCGGGTGAGGTTGCCGTTGGTGAGGAAATCGAGGTCCGCATGAGGCAGTCGGAAGGCAACGACACGACGTTCAAGCCGATTGTGACCGAGGCCACTTCACCGAGCACCTTCGAGTGGCTGGGACACCTCGGCATACCCGGGTTGTTTGCGGGTCGCCATCGATTTGATCTCCTGTCCAATGAGACCGGGACGCGAGTTGTCCACTCAGAGGAATTCAGCGGTGTCCTGGTCCCGCTGCTGTGGAATTCCCTCGACCGCAAGACAAGAGGAGGGTTTGAGGCTATGAATGTGGCCATGAAGGAGCGGGTTGAGGCAAGGACGCCTCCGATGGTCTGATGGGTCGAAAAGCGGGGATCACGCTCGAAGACGTTGTGGAGGCGGCAGCGTCTATTGCTGATCGTGATGGACTTGAAGACGCCACCCTTACTGCAGTCGCCGGTGAGCTTGGCATCAAGACGCCCTCTCTCTACAACCACGTCAAAGGTCTCTCAGGGATGAGAAGACTCCTGGCTATTCACGGCTCGCAACTGCTGCTGAAAACATTCGAAGAGGCAATCGGAGATCTAGAAGGAGCAGAGGCTCTTCGATCCATAGCCCATGCTGATCGGCAGTTCGCCCATGATCACCGTGGGCTATACGACTCCTTTCTACCGGCCCCCAAACCCGACGAAGACACTGAACTCTATGAAGCGATGGCCGAACCGGTGTTTCTGGTTGCACACGTGCTGTTGGACATGGGGATTCCTCGGAGTGAGGCAATCCATCTGATCCGAGCTCTACGGGCGCTACTGCATGGATTTCTCGACCTCGAAGCGAAGGAGGGTTTCGGAATGCCAATAGGGATCGATGCGAGTTTTGATGCTTCTGTCGAATTGATCATCACAGGCATCGAGGCAGCCGCGGCAAACTCCAAGTAGACGAGCGGCAACCATATGGTTGCCGCTGGAGGGGTTCGTCGCTTGCCCGTGGAGCGAGAAGCTCCCGAGGGGGACTCGTTACGGGCAGGGACTCACTCAGTACCAGTTTGCCCACTCGGAGTGGTGAGTGTGGCCATAATGGCACACATTGAGAATATGCACAGGCGCGCTAGTTACCTCTCCGAGGAGTCGAAGTCTCGATGGGAGCGGCTTGGAGTGGGGCCCGATTGACCTTGATATTTGGATCCGAGCTCGGGGGATCCATAAGGGAACTCCGCGGCTGTAGTCATCTGATAGAAGCTGATCTGGCCGATCTTCATGCCGGGGTAGATGGCGATGGGCAGGGTGGCGACGTTGGAGAGCTCCAGGGTGATGTGACCTTCGAACCCGGGATCGATGAATCCGGCCGTGGAGTGGATGAGTAGCCCAAGCCGGCCCAGGGAGGACTTGCCTTCGAGTCTTGCAACGACGTCGTTGCCCAGCTTGACCCGCTCGAGCGTCGATCCGAGCACGAACTCACCTGGATGCAACATGAATGGCTCGTCTTCGCCCATTTCGACTAGTTGGGTCAGGTCATCCTGCGGCGCTCGTGGATCGATCTCCGAGTAGCGGTGATTCACGAAGACCCGGAACCCCTCTCCTACCCGGAGGTCGACCGAGGATGGCTGGACGAACGCCGGCTCGTAAGGATCGATGATTATCGAACCGCTCTCTATGGCGTCGCGGATGGATCGGTCGGAGAAGATCATCGGACGGGCATGGTAGATGTCACCCACCAGAACGGCCATCAACCCCCACCAGAACCGAACCTGAGGTAGTTAGGCCCATATACGGGCCTAACTACCTCAGGTTCTCGTTGGGGAGGGTCTCGTGTTCTGGGTTTGGGGTGGTTGAGCGGGTGAGGGGAATCGGACCCGGGGTCTCGAGCCGTTGGGGAGGGTCTCGTGTTCTGGGTTTGGGGTGGTTGAGCGGGTGACGGGAATCGGACCCGCGTCCCGAGCTTGGGAAGCTCGTGTTCTACCATTGAACTACACCCGCTGAGAGGGCCAGAATAGCCCACACTTCACCCTCGGCTATCTGCTCGACCGCAAGGCCGTCGATCGTTGGTTGTCGGTCCTGAGTCGGCTATGTTCTCGGTTGCTTTCACCTCACGAAACGAGAAACCCATGAAGATCAATCGTCCTACCTGGCTGCTCGTCGCTGTCCTGGTGGCTCTGTCCTTGGCCGCCTGTGGTGACATCACCCTCCCGGTTGAGTCGACAGATGCCCCGGCAGGAACCGAAGCGCCTGAGACAACTGATGCCCCTGCGACTACGGAGGCTCCTCCGGTGACCGGGGCTCCCCCGGCGAGTGAGGCCCCCGCCGATGACGAAAGCGAGACCAACTGGCCGTTGTTGATCGGACTGTTCCTCCTGGCCTTCTTGCTGATAGGCATGATCATGGGCCGGTCGCGGAAGAAGGCCGCCGTTCCGGTACCCGTCTCCACAGAGAAGACCTTCAAGGATTATGTCCGTGATGGGTACAGCGAGGCTCGTTGGCTGCTCGACGGGCTCACCGACGAGTTGGCGATATGGCGAGGAAACGCCCTATACGACCACCGCACAGGAGCGGATGACGCAGCTGGAACGGCGATGTTGGCGACATGGTCTCAGCTTGATGACCGAATGAATCAGGCCAAGGATGAGCTCTACCGTGCCGAGGCGGCTGCACCCGACCAGAATACCGCTCAGACGATACGTGCCACGATCTCAGCCCTCGGGGAGACACGAACAGCGGTCGACGCGCGTGCCGAAGCCCGACTCAACACCAGACAGACCGAGTCAGGCGATCAGACGGCCTTGGCCGAGGCCGGTGAACGGGAGCGGCTTTCCTCGGCGAATCTGACCGAGAAGCGTCAGAAGCTCAATGACGCGTTGCTCGCCCTAAGCGCTGTCGTCTAGCCACTCCATGTTAGGTGAGGAGAGTCACCGCGCCCCAGACACTCAGAAGCATTCCGACTGCTGACAGGAACACAACTCTCCCTGGCCGATATTGGGCGTGTTCAACCCCTTTGGGGGCCTTGCCTTGACGGTGCTTCCACCAGGCCAGCCCGTTTCCGATCAGCATGGCAAGACCGAGACCGAGGATCAGCTCCGGCAGAAGGTTCTCGAAGTCGAGCAGGTCTCCCACGGTTGGCACGGTAACGCCGAATAGGCTGATTGCGTGAGTGAAATGGCTGTCGCCTCTGCGCCCGCGACCACAGCAAACCTGGGACCCGCGTTTGACTGCATTGGACTGGCCCTCAGTCCCCGATGCACAGTGCGAGCCCGTGAAGCGGACGAGTGGTCGGTCGAGCATGTGGGGGAGTATCGACCCGGCCCGACGGACGGCGACGGTGTGCTTGCTGCCGCACGGCAGGTCGTTGGTGAGAACCCCCTTTCGATAGTGGTCGATACAGAGATTCCAATAGGTAAAGGACTGGGCTCCTCGGCGGCGGCATATGTGGCTGGCACAGCGGCGGCTCTTCGCGCAGTCGGCGAGGACGCCTCTCCAGACCGCGTGTTTCGCTTGGCGAAGGAGTTGGAAGGACACGACGATCAGGTGGGTGCAGCGGTTTATGGCGGTTTGGTCCTCATACCCGCCGAGGGGCTCCCGATGAGACTTCCCTTCCATCCGTCGTTGCGGCCGGTAGTTGCCGTGCCACCGACGCGTTTGCCCACATACAAGGCGCGAGCCATCCTCGCTGATCAGGTATCGAGGGATGTCGTGGTACGAAGTCTGGCCAGAGTCTCCTCGCTCACCGCCGGCCTCATCACCGGGGATCCCGGGATGCTCTCAGCCGCCCACGGCGATGAGATTCACGAGGCTCCGAGGGCTCATCTGAGTCCTGAAGTTGGTCACCTCATGGATGTGGCACGACGTGCAGGCGCCCTTCATGTGGCTAGGTCGGGAGCGGGGCCTTCGGTCGTGGCGATCACCACGTTCGATACGGCCGATCGTGTAGCGGATGCCTTCCGGAAAGAGGGGGTCGGAGTGATCAACGAGTCCATGGACACCACGGGCCTGGTTTGACCTAACCCGTGGTTAGCGCGACGATGATGGCTGTCTCCCCCCTTTTTGTGAGGTTCTTGCATGGGTTCGTTGGTGAAGAAGCGTCGAAAGAAGATGTCGAAGCACAAGTATCGCAAGCGCTTGAAGGCGAATCGTCACAAGCGCAAGAAGTGACATCCTCTCGATAAGCGTGAAGGACCGGGTCCGCTGTGGCCCGGTTTTTCGTTGTGCCTCAGACCTTGCACTAGAGAGTGGTCGCCAGCCACAGGATCACCAGGGCCAGGATCAGGATGACTCCCTGGATGGCTCCTCGAACCGCAGGTGACTGCTCCCTGGCCGCCGTTGTGTGCCATACCGCCAGCAAGGCAGAAGCCATCACCAGTCCGATCTTGGCTATCAGGGTCCCGGTCCATACCCGGTCGAACACCATCAATGTCCCGGTCAGCACCAGTAGACCGAGAGCCGTCCATGACATCACACCGAACCGCTTTGCCATTGCTCGGATCACCGAACGGTCGTCGGTGGTCTTGCGTACCGCCGGAACCAGACCCCCCAGGACAACCAGGCCGCCCACCCAGACGGTGGCGCTTAGTAGATGGATGTAGAAGATGAATCTCAAGGATGAGTTCTTGAGGCTGTCGACCTCCCGTGCAATACCGGGAACGTGAGCTTGGCGATCAAGACTGGTCGCGGAGAAAGTCCTCGATCTCCTCCATCAACTCCTCACTGTGCTCAGCGTCGACGTCGGCTTCCTTCTCGAGACGCTCGACGTACTTCTGCAGCTCGTCGTTGCCTTTGAGGGCCTCGTCGACGGTAGACAGAAAGTGCCGGGTCTCCAGAGCCAGGTCACCCATTTCCAGGGTGACACCGAGCAATTCGGCTGCCTTGACGGCGAGGGCTTCGGTGGCCGGTGGGTACTCCTGGTTTGACAGATAGTGAGGCACGGCAGCCCAGACCGATATCACGTCGATACCGGCGTTGTCGAGGGCATGATTGAGGACACCGAGAATC
>JAZFTT010000003.1:0-14392 GCA_036446835.1 Acidimicrobiia bacterium | reverse complement strand
TGGAGCGGCTCGTATCGACCGATCTGCTCTATATAGCGGCCATCGCGCGGGGCGCGAGAGTCCACAACCACAACGCGGTACATGGGCTGCTTCTTCTTGCCCATCCGCATCAGTCTCATCCTGACAACCATCAATTCACCTCTTTGTTCGCTGACCGCTCATCAGGCCTTCCAGGGATGGCATGCCACGGCCTCCGGCCAGCGTCTTCATCATTTTCTGTGCCTCGACGAACTGCTTCAAGACCCGATTCACATCCTGGGGCTTGGTGCCCGACCCGGACGCGATCCGGCGCTTTCGACTGCCGCCGATGATCTTCGGATTCCGGCGCTCATCAGCTGTCATCGATTGAATGATGGCCTCAACCCTCTTGAAGTCGCGATCATCAATATCGACCTCACGAAGGAGCGATCCGGAACCCGGAAGCATAGCAAGGATGTCTTTCAGAGGCCCCATCGACTTCATCATCTGAAACTGGGTGAGGAAGTCCTCGAGTGTGAATTCGCCTTTCTCGAGTTTTCTGGCAGCTTTCTCGGCCTCGGCCTCGTCAAAGACCGACTCGGCCTTCTCGATGAGAGTGAGCACGTCACCCATGCCCAGAATCCTGGAGGCCATGCGCTCAGGATGAAACGGCTCTAGCTCATCCAGACCCTCTCCAACACCAGCGAACTTGACCGGCGCACCTGTCACCTCACGAACCGAGATGGCGGCGCCACCCCTGGCATCTCCATCGAGCTTGGACAGAACCAACCCGGTCAGACCAATTTGAACCTGAAACCCTTGGGCGACGTTGACTGCATCTTGTCCCGTCATGGCGTCGACAACCAACAAGACTTCATCCGCCGCAGCCGCCTTCTTCACGGCAGCGAGTTCCTTCATCAGGCCGTCATCGATCTGGAGCCGACCGGCAGTGTCGACAATCACCACGTCGTGCTCAGAGCGAGATGCCTCCCTCATGGCAGCCTTGACCAACTTCGGAGCCTTCCCTCCACGCTCCGCAAACACGGGAACGTCGATAGTACGACCGAGGGTCTCCAGTTGGTCGATGGCGGCCGGTCGAGCCAGGTCGGCGGCAACCAGCAACGGATTCCTTCCCTGGCCTTGAAGCAGCTTTGCCAGCTTGGCGGCTGACGTCGTCTTGCCCGAACCCTGGAGCCCGACCATGAGGATCGTCAATGGAGGAGACGTCTTGACCAACCCTGCTGTCTCCGAGCCCAGAGTGGTGACAAGCTCCTCATGGACGATCTTGATGACCTGTTGGCCCGGCGAGATCGATTTGGCGACATCCTCACCGAGAGCCCTCTCCCTGACCCGGGAGAGAAATGCCTTGACCACTCCGACATTGACGTCCGCTTCGAGCAGGGCGATGCGAACCTCGCGGAGGGCCTTATCGATGTCCTTCTCGGACAGTCTTCCCTTGCCGCGCAATCCGACGAAGACCGACTCGAATCGCTGTGTGAGCGTGTCGAACATGAGGGCTCTAGGTTATGACCCATGGCGTTCCAAGTAGACACCGTGTTTGTGTGGGTAACCGATCTCGACGCTTCAGTTGAGTGGTACGACATGCTCGGGATAGCGTCAGGCCCTCGCTACGGACCATGGCAGACGATGGAGGTCGACGGAGAAACGACACGCGCGCTCCACGAAGGTGATCGTCCCGAGGGTCGGGCAACCGGGGCATTGGCCTTTCGTGTAGGCGACCTCGACGCCGAGGTCAAACGGCTAGCTCGCTTGGGAATCGAACCGACCGATGACGAAATCACCGACACCGGTGTCGCCCGATTCACGACATTCAGCGACCCCGACGACAACGACATCCAGCTGTTGGAGCGCGCTTGACTCCCGAGTCCCTTACCGTCAACCCGCGGCCTGACTGCCCACTGGTGATCGCAGCTCATCTCCCCTATCCCCTGATTATGGAGGATCGAAGTTCGAGCATTTGTCGCAGCACGAGGCTGAGCACCGGGATCAAATCTGGGAGGCTCGGGTCGCCGCCGAAGCTCGGGCAACACCGCGAAGCACTTAGGCTGATCACGTGATTCCGAACACAATCGAAGGCCTAGCGGCCACTCTCGACGAGAACAACTACTTCGCCGCCGACGATCTCACCGTCGCCATCCACCTCGCTCTCCAGTTGGGGCGCCCGCTCTTTCTCGAAGGAGAGGCTGGGGTGGGCAAGACGGAGGTGGCGAAAGTGCTTGCCGCCCTATCGGGTGAGGAGCTCATTCGACTTCAGTGCTACGAAGGTCTCGACGTTGGCCAGGCGCTCTACGAATGGGACTACGCCCGTCAGATGATGGAGATCCGTCTACTCGAAGCCCGGGGCGAAGGAGCCTCTGCCGAGGCCCGTGACATCATGAGCCGGGAGTTCCTCGTCGCACGACCTTTGCTCAAGGCCATCGAAGCGACCCAAGGAGGGCACAGACCGGTTCTCCTGATAGATGAGCTGGATCGCGCCGACGAGGAGTTCGAGGCATTCCTTCTCGAGTTGCTCTCCGATTTCCAGGTGACCATTCCCGAGATCGGAACGATCAAGGCGGACGTTCCCCCAATCGTCGTTCTCACCTCGAACAGGACGAGGGAGATTCACGACGCGCTCAAGCGGCGGTGCATCTATCACTGGATTGACTACCCGTCACCCGAGCTGGAGGCGTCGATCGTGTTGCGCAAGGTCCCAGGCGTTGAGGCCGAGCTGGCGAGATCCCTCGCCGCCGCCATGGAGAAGCTGCGGACGATGGAACTCTTCAAGCCTCCGGGCGTGGCCGAGACCCTCGACTGGGCCGAATCCCTGGAGCTTCTCGGAGACGGACGGCTCACGCCGGGACTCGTGGACCGCACACTCGGGGTGGTTCTCAAATACAAAGATGACATTGACACGGTCCGCGCCAACGGTGTGGACGCCCTCGTGGGATGAGTACCGGACCCGTCCGGGACATCGCCACATTCGCAGAAGCCCTCCGTAGTCGTGGGATGATGGTCACTCCAGACCAGGTGTTCGACATGGTCAGATCTTTCACCCTCGTGGACCCGTCGAACAGAAGCCACGTATACGCAGCGTTGCGCGCCCTCACGATCACCGACCCGGGTCATCGGCTTCCATACGACGAAGAGTTCCGTCGCTTCTTCGAGGGGTTCCATCGATCAGGCGCCGGCGCGGAGCAACACTCGAGACTGGCCTCAACGTCTCAGCACAAACCAATCATCGAGTCGATTCCCGAGCAGACGGTTGATGATGCCACCAGCCAATCTGGCGCATCAGCCATCGAAAACGTTGCCGCCCGAGATTTCGCAGACCTCGATGACGACGAGCTTGCCGAGGCAAAACGGATAGTCAGCGCAATGTTCTGGCAGCCCTCTGATTTTGTGACGAGAAGGTGGATTCCCAACAAGAGCGGGCGTCGCCCCGACCTGCGTAGAACTCTCCATAGTGCTGTTGGACCTGAGGGCGATCTCATGGCGATCAGCATGAAAGGACGTCGCCTGAAACAGCGGCCACTCATCGTCATCGCTGATATTTCCGGGTCGATGGAGCGTTATGCCGACCTCTTCTTGGTTTTCGCCCATGCCGCGCAGAGCAAACTCGACCAAGTCGAGGTCTTCACTTTCTCAACCCACCTCACTCGAATCACCCCAGATTTGGCGAAGCGCGATTCCAGAGCGGCGCTGTCCAGTGTCACGCGCACAGTCACCGACTGGTCAGGCGGCACAAAGATCGGGGAGGCCTTCGCCGACTGGAATAAGTCCTGGAGCAGACGTCTCGCGCGGGGCGGTCCCATCCTGATGGTGTTGTCCGATGGATGGGATTGTGGTGATCCTCAGCTCCTGTCGATAGAGATGGGCCGACTGGCCAGATCAGTTCACCGTGTCCTCTGGCTCAACCCGCTCGCTGCTCGACAGGACTACCAACCCGCCACCCAAGGGATGAAGGCCGTGCTCCCCCATGTCAACCACCTCTTACCGGCAGCCAGCGTTCACGACCTGCGGGGTGTCGTTCGATTACTTGAGTCGACTCTCAGCAAAACGCCAATTCAGAGACGCCCACCCATTATGTGATCTGTCGGGTTGTGGTGGGTGCGACGACACGAGACCGGAGTCTCGTGTAGGTTCCAAGTCGTCCACAGCAGAGGAGCAGCCATGTATCCCAGCAAGTTCGACTATCTGGCGCCGGAGACTCTCGAGGAGGCCCTCACGGTTCTGGCAGAACGCGGCGACGAGGTGAAAATCCTCGCCGGGGGCCAAAGCCTGATTCCGATGATGAAACTGCGCCTCGCCGAGCCATCCGCCCTTCTGGACGTCAACAGAATCCCGGGCCTGGACACCCTGAGCAGAAGCAACGGGGCTCTTCACTTCGGATCACTGGTCCGTCACAACGACGTCGTGAAATCCGAGACGGCTAATGCCAATCACACCGTTGCCAGTGCCGCACCCTGGATCGCCGATCCAATCGTGCGCAACCTCGGCACGGTCGCAGGTTCACTAGCCCATCATGACCCGGAAGGCGATTGGGCGTCGGTGATGCTGGCCTGCGGTGCAGAACTCGTACTGACCAGCAGCACGGGAGAGCGGGTCGTCGGCATCGACGACTTTCTCGTCGACATGTTCACCACGTCTTGTCAGCCAAACGAGATGGTGACCGAAGTGCGAGTGCCCGCTCATAGCGCAAGCGGTGGAGGCAACTATCAGAAGTTGGAGAGAAAGGTCGGTGATTATGCGACGGTTGGCGTGGCTACCAGTCTCGAGTTGGACGAGACCGGCAACATTGCCTCGGCAGGGATCGCTCTAACCTCGGTCTACGCCCACAATCTCAAGGTGACCGAGGCCGAGCAATCTCTCATAGGTCAAACACCGAGTGACGACCTGTTTGCCGAAGCAGGGCGGATTGCCTCCCAAGCGTGCAGCCCGGCTTCGGACTCGCGCGGGTCGGCCACATACAAACGTCACATCGTGCACGTTTTCACCACGCGGGGACTAGCCAAGTCGCTGGAGATTGCCCAGGGAGGTCAGTCGTGAACATCACAGTCACCGTCAACGGAATGCAACATTCAGCCGACGTCGAGCCGAGACTTCTCCTCGTCGACTTCATACGAACCAACCTCGGACTGACGGGGACCCATATCGGCTGTGATACGACCAACTGTGGCGTCTGCACCGTCCTCATCGACGGGACTCCTGTGAAGACATGCACGATGTTCGCCGTTCAGGCAAACGGAAGGTCGTTGATGACCGTGGAGGGTCTCAAGCAGAACGGCGAGCTGTCAGCCATGCAGCAGGCTTTTCGTGATAACCACGGACTGCAGTGCGGATTCTGCACTCCGGCGATGTTGCTGGTGGGCACCGCCCTGATCGAAGAGAACCCGGACCCGACGGAGGACGAAATTCGCTGGGCGATCTCGGGGAACCTTTGCCGATGCACCGGATACACAAACATTGTCAAGTCGATTGAGGCAGCCGCCAAGACGACACGCGAGGGAGCGAGCTCATGACGACCACCGAACGCAGACCACACACCTCACCAGAGATCGGTGGCATTGGACATAGCCGGCCACGTGTCGAGGACGCCCGATTCATCGAAGGCCGGGGAAACTACGTCGATGACATCACTCTTCCGAGGATGCTGCACATGGCGATTCACCGCAGCCCCCTTGCCCACGCACGAATCATCTCGATCGACACCTCGGCAGCCGAAGCGGTGGACGGAGTCGTTGCTGTCGTGACCGGCGAGCTATTGGCGAACTACAACCTCGCCTGGATGCCAACCCTGTCGGGTGATACCCAAGCGGTGTTGGCCACGGACAAAGTCCGATTCCAGGGACAGGAGATCGCGGCGGTCATCGCCACAGATCGTTATGTCGCCGAGGACGCTGCCCGTCTTGTGGAGGTCGAATACGAGGATCTGGAGCCGATCGTCAACCCTCAGCGAGCCCTCGAAGAAGACGCTGTGGTGATTCGAGACGACAAAGATGATCAGACGTCGAATCTCTGCTTCGAGTGGGAGTCGGGCGATAAGGCGCTCACCGAAGCGGCCTTTGCCAAGGCGGACAAGATTGTTTCTCTCGAAACCCACTATCCGAGGTCCCATCCCGCCCCATTGGAGACATGCGGGATAATCGCCGACGTCGACTCGGCCACCGGTCAGACGACGCTGTATATGACGTCGCAGGCTCCTCACGCCCATCGCACTCTCTTCGCTCTAGTGGCCGGACTTCCGGAACAGAACATCCGCATCATTTCGCCCGACATCGGCGGCGGATTCGGAAACAAGGTTCCGATCTATCCCGGCTACGTCGTGGCAACGGCGGCGTCCCTCGTGATAGGGCAGCCAATCAAGTGGGTCGAGTCACGGAGCGAGAACCTGATCTCGACTGGCTTCGCTCGGGACTACTACATGAAGGGTGAATTGGCCGTCACCAACGACGGAAAGATCCTGGGTCTGAGAGTCGACATGTTGGCCGACGAAGGCGCATTTTATGCCGACGCCCAGCCGTCGAAGTTCAGAGCGGGCCTCTTTCATATCGTGACCGGTTCCTACGACTACCAGGCCGCGTATGTCACCACTCGTGGCGCCTACACCAACAAGGCGCCTGGCGGAGTGGCCTACCGATGCTCATTCCGGGTGACCGAGGCGTCGTACCTCATCGAGAGACTCGTCCAGAATGCGGCTTACGAATTGGGAATCGACCCGGCGGAGTTCCGCTCGAACAATTTCATCCAGCCCGACCAGTTCCCATATCACTCGCCTACCGGCTTCGTATACGACTCCGGCGACTACGAGACCGCAATGCGTTTGGCAATGGACATGGTCGGATACGCCGACATTCAGGCCGAGAAGGAACAGGCCCGCCAGGAGGGTCGTCTCGTCGGTATTGGAATGGCGAGTTTCACGGAGGTAGTCGGGGCAGGGCACGGTGATGACTACGACATAATCGGGCTGAAAATGTTCGACTCGGCGGAGCTTCGCATACATCCGACGGGCAAGGCGATCCTCAAGCTTGGTGTGAAATCCCAAGGCCAGGGTCACGAAACCACTTTTGCTCAGATCGTGGCAGAGGAACTCGGCATCCCTGCCGGCGATGTGAAGGTGGTGGAAGGTGACACGGACAACACTCCCTACGGATTGGGGACCTACGCCTCTCGAAGCACGCCTGTGGCCGGAGCAGCCACGGCGGTGATCTCTCGCACTCTACGAGAGAAGGCCAAGAAGATCGCGGCCCACCTGCTCGAAGCATCCGAAGAGGATCTCGAGTGGGAAACTGGCAAGTTCTTCGTAGCCGGGGATCCAGAGAGTTCCGTCTCGATACAGGACATCGCCTTCGCTGCCTATACCAACCCTCCACCGAACGTCGAGGCTGGGCTTGAAGGAGTCCACTACTACGACCCACCCAACATGACCTACCCATTCGGCACCTACATCGTTGTCGTGGACGTCGATCCGGAAAGTGGCCAGTGGAAAGTGAGACGTATGGTCGCTGTCGACGACTGTGGTGTGAAGATCAATCCGATGATCGTCGAAGGCCAGATCCAAGGGGGTCTCACCGAGGGCTTCGCCATGTCATCCATGCAGCACATCACTTTCGATGAGACTGGAAACTGCCTGGGTTCCACCTTCATGGACTATCTGGTTCCCACCGCATGGGAGACACCGCGGTTCGAACTGGGTGAAACCGTGACACCATCACCACACCATCCGATAGGCGCCAAAGGTGTGGGTGAGTCAGCGACGGTCGGATCTCCAGCGGCGTATGTCAACGCAGTGGTTGACGCTTTGCAGCACATGGGGGTCCAAAATGTCGAGATGCCCATGACGGCAGACCGCGTCTGGCATGTGATGCAGGAGGCAGACGGGGGATGAACCGGGAGCTGCTGGAGCTGGCCGGCGAACTGAGTCGGCAGCACCAGTCGTTCGTCACCGCCACCGTTGTCTGGGCACGCGGACCCTCATCCGGAAAGATCGGCTCGACTGCGCTGATCATGCCAGATGGATCCAAGATTGGCTGGATCGGTGGAGCATGTGCCGAGCCCGTCGTGCTCCGCGAGGCGCTTGAAGCCCTCGGTGATGGCAAGCCGCGCTTGCTCTTCCTTGGAACAGACGCAGACATCGAGGCCGTTGCGCGACCAGATGTCATCACGGTGCCGATATCGTGTACTTCCGAAGGGGCATTGGAGGTCTATCTGGAGCCGGTTTTGCCACAGCCGCATCTTCTCGCAGTTGGCTCATCACCGGCCGTCCACACCCTGACGGCCCTCGCATCTGCACTTGATTGGCGGGTCGCTGTCGTCGACGACCGCGGCTCCAGCTCTAACCACCCCGACGCCGACGAGGTCGTGACAACGATCTCGATGCCCGACGACGTCGGTCCCTCAACGATGATCGTTATTGCCACACAGGGTCATTACGACGAGCCGGCGCTCGAGGCCGCTCTGCAGACGGACGCCGGCTACATAGGACTGGTCGCATCGGCCCGGCGGGCCGAAACCGTCCTCGGCTACCTCGCCGACCGGGGTGTTGGCAGTGACCAACTGAAGAGGGTGGTGTCACCGGCAGGGATCGATCTTGGACATGTGACTCACAGAGAAATCGCAGTGGCGATCCTCGCCGATCTCGTGCGTCGGCGGGCAGCCGGCGAACTGGTGGGAAGGCCGCTCAGTGGTTCCCACCCCCACGTTGCCGTCGACCCCGTGTGTCACATGGAGGTGGAAGTCGCCACTGCTCGGTGGATAGCTGAGCACGATGGCGAGACCTATTACTTCTGCGCCCCAGGATGTAAAGCAGCCTTTGAGAAGACTCCGGTTGACTTCGTCTCAGCCTGAGGAAAAGCTGCACTGGGTCGACCACTCACTTCAGGACATCAAAAGCGCTCGGCTAGCGTAAGTCGTCCATCGACCACTTGGATCAAACATGAGAAGCCAACTCGAACTCCGGAATCGCTGGATTGCAGAAGGCAAGGAAGTTGCCGTGGCCACTGTGATCAGGGTGCACGGCAGCGCGCCAAGACCTGAGGGTTCCAAGTTCCTCGTTTCGTCGACCGGCGACATGGAGGGGTCCGTCAGTGGAGGCTGTGTCGAGAACGATGTCTTTCTCCATGCCCAGGAAGTGATTGAGAGCGGTCAACCAAAGATCGTGACGTATGGCATTGCCGATGAGGACGCCTTTGAGGTCGGTATGGCTTGCGGGGGCACGATCGACGTCTTCATCGAGATCTGGTGAGCGAAGCCCTAACCGCAATCCAGGAGATCCTCGACGCCGAGCAGTTCGGATCGGTGATCACTTTCGTCGACGGACCCTCCATCGGCACGAAGGTGGTCCTCGACGCCGACGGGAAACCCCTCGTCGGCGAACTACCTGCAGAAATCGCACAGCATGTAACCGAAGATGCACTTGTGCTGATGAATCATGAGCAAAACCGGGCGATGACCTATAGGGACCACGAGGTGTTCTTCGAGACTCTTGCTCCCCCGCCCGACCTGTTGATATTCGGTGCCGTGCACGTCGCCCAAGCCCTGACCACGTTCGCCACCCGGATGGGGTATCGGGTGACAGTGGTCGACTCACGAGCTGCCTTTGCCACCGAGGAGCGTTTTCCGGAGGCCAAAGCTGTTCTCAAGGGCTGGCCGGCGGACCTGATGGATCAACTCAACTTCGATCGGAGGACCTGGGTCGTGATCCTGTCCCACGACACCCGGCATGAGACACCGGTCTTGGAGGCGGCCCTCAAGAGCGAGGCCCGGTACATAGGGGCGATGGGGAGCAGACGGACCCATAAACTGAGAGTAGAGCGGCTTCACGGGATGGGATTCTCGGAAGAGGACACAGCTCGCATCCAGGGACCGGTAGGTCTGGATATCGGAGCTGAATCTCCGCAAGAGATGGCCGTTTCGATTCTCGCCGAGATGACAATGATCAGATACGGGGCCGGTACCGGCATGTCACTTCATGGCACCACGGGCCGGATTCACAAACAGCGACCCGAGGACTCTTAGCGCCTCATCTAGCCTCTCAGTTGTGACAAACAAGGATGATGCTCTTCGCGCCGACATCCGTCGGCTGGGTAACCAACTGGGCGAGGCCCTCGTTCGACAACACGGGCAAGAGCTTCTCGACCTGGTTGAGAAAGTGCGATCGCTTGGTAAGTCGTCGCGACGCGGAGGCAGCAGCGAGGCCACCTCAAAACTGCATGAGCTGCTCTCGGATCTGCCCACCGACCGGGTGATCCCCCTGGTCAGGGCGTTCACCACCTATTTCTACCTCGCCAATGTCTCCGAGCAGGTTCACCGCGCCGATGAGCTGGCGCCAGATGAGAGATATCTACGGTCGACCGTCGACAGGATCATCGAAGCCGGGCTCGACCAGGATCTCGTTGACGAGGTTCTCGCTCGTTTCGAGGTCAGACCTGTGTTCACTGCACATCCGACCGAGACCGCAAGACGCAGCATCCTCACCAAGACCAGCACACTCGCTCGGCTGATCGAAACCCGACTCGAGACGGACAACCCGGACCAACTGGGGTCGATAGACAGGCGATCGGCCGAGCTGATCGATCAGATCTGGCTTACGGATGAGCTTCGGCTAGAACAACCCAATGTGGTCGACGAAGCGAGATCCGCCCTCTACTACCTCGTCGCGCTCGCCGAAGAGGTTCTCCCGGTCGTCTCGGAGACGATCGCGACACAGTTCAATCGTATTGGAGCCGATTCGAGTTCGGTACCGCTCAAGTTCGGTTCCTGGGTGGGTGGCGACCGGGATGGAAATCCCGGCGTCTCACCGGAGACGACACTGGAGACTCTCGCCCTTCAACACGAACGCGGCCTCACATATCTGATCTCCCTCATCGAAGAGCTGTCCAATGAGCTGTCGATCTCCGACCGTCTTGCTCCGATAAGCAACAGTCTCGAGCGATCACTCGAGGCAGACAAGTTGCATCTGCCTGACATCTGGCAACGGGAGAAAAGACGGACCGCGGGCGAACCATATCGCCTCAAGTGCTCGTATATTCACGCCCGTCTCTTCAACACCAGAGAGGGAGTGCTATCGGGAAACCTCAGCCGCGACGGCTCTGGCTATCTCCATCCCAATGAGCTGACCGCCGATCTCGACCTGATGGCGGAGTCGCTGAGCCAGGCCAAGGGACAACTGATAGCTGGGGGATCGGTGGCCAGGATTCGTCGAGCCGTCGTCACCTTCGGCTTCCAGATGGCAACACTCGATATCAGGGAGCACTCCCAAAAACACAGGGCCGCCGTCGAGGAGCTGTTCGACACCGTCTCGGTCGATCTCAAGGCCATGGGAGGTGCTCAACGTCTTCAGGTTCTCTCGAGTGAGCTTGCAGGTGCCCGACCTCTGTCCAGCGCCACAACAGAGCTATCGAGCGAAGTGAGCAAAACCCTCGGTGTGTTCCGGGCCATCCGCGAAGCCAAATCCCGCTACGGCCAGCAGGTGATCGAGAGCTATATCATCTCGATGACCGAAACACCGGTCGACGTGCTCGAAGCTGCGGTGCTGGCGCGCGAAGCGGGACTTATTGACCTCGAGCGCGGCATCGCCGACATCGGGCTTGTACCCCTCGTGGAGACAATCGACGACCTCAAGGGGTCTGGGTTACTGCTCGATAACCTTCTCCACAACGCTCAGTACCGGCGTCTGGTGTCACTTCGAGGCGACTTCCAGGAGGTGATGCTCGGCTATTCCGATTCCAACAAGGTTGGTGGAATCGCGACTTCCCAGTGGGAGATATACAAGGCGCAGAAGGTCATGCGCGCCGTTGCGGAGAAGCATAATGTGACGCTGCGTCTTTTCCACGGCCGGGGCGGCACGATCGGGCGGGGCGGTGGTCCGACCCACGCGGCGGTCCTGGCGCAGCCCTTCGGAACCATCGCTGGCTCGATCAAGATCACCGAGCAGGGAGAGGTCATCTCGGAGAAGTACGGCAACCCGGGGATCGCTGCCCGGAACCTCGAGCTGATGGTTGCCTCCGTCCTAGAGAGCTCGCTGCTCCATCGAAGATCGCGTCGACCTTCAGAAACACTCGGCCGTTGGACCGAGGCGATGGACTGTCTCTCGTCGGAGGCTTATGCCGCCTATCGGCGCCTCGTGGAAAATAGCAGTCTTGTCCCCTATTTCCTCTCCTCCACACCGGTCGAGGAGTTGGGAAAGATGAACATCGGCAGCCGCCCATCACGACGGCCGGGCGGCGTCGGCGGCGTCGGCGGCGTCGGCGGCGTCGACGATCTTCGCGCTATCCCCTGGGTGTTCGGCTGGACCCAGACCAGACAGATCGTCCCCGGATGGTTTGGGGTTGGCTCCGGTCTCGAAGCGGCCCGCAGGGCCGGGTACGAAGATGTTCTGCGGGAGATGGCGTTGGAATGGGGATTCATGCAGACGTTCCTGTCAAACGTCGAGATGACCCTGTTCAAGACAGACCTCGACATTGCCGAGCGATATGTTTACACCCTCGTTGCCTCCGAGCACCAGCACCTTCTCCAATCGATCCGACACGAGCACGATCTGACGATCGCACAAGTGCTGGAGATTCGAGACGTGGACCAGTTGCTCGACGACGCTGGTCTTCTCCGTCGCACCCTCGACGTGCGCGACATCTATCTCGACCCAATCAATTATCTTCAGGTATCCCTTCTGGAGAGGTCCCGTCAAGGGGAGGAATCGCCCGATCTCGACCGGGCTCTGCTGCTGACGGTCAACGGAATCGCTGCCGGAATGCGCAACACCGGTTAATCAGAGAGAAATAGAGCTCACCCGCCCCCGGTGATTTCGTAATGGATGCCCACCTGATTCGCAATGGCTTGCGGCATGACGGCACCGTAGTCTCCAACCCATGGCCATCACCGTCCTCAACCACCCGCTTGCCTCCGACCTGCTCACGATTCTGAGAAACCAGCGAACCAACCCACCTGAGTTCCGTCAGATCGCCGAGCGGCTCGGCTATCTGCTTGTAGCGGAGGCTCTGTCGGATATGCCAACGGATCCGGTTGAGATCTCGACACCGCTGGAGCCGATGACTGGCCAGCAGCTTCATAGGCCGGTGGTGGCTGTGGCAGTTCTTCGCGCCGGCCTCGGTCTCCTTCACTCGGTCCTCACCCTCGTCCCCGACGCGGCGGTTGGCTTCGCCGGAGTCCAACGGAACGAGGAAACAGCCGAGCCGATGGAGTACTACACCAAGTTTCCCGGCCTCGATTCGGCTCGCGTTCTGATACTGGAGCCGATGCTCGCCACCGGCGGCTCGCTGTCCTGGGCCGTCGACAAGGTGAAGGAGAACGGAGCCAGAGACATCACTGCCATTTGTGTCGTCGTCGCGCCGGAGGGAGTCAAGGTCATGGAGGAGCACCACTCAGACGTTCGAATCGTCGCAGCATCTCTGGACCGGGAGCTCAACCCGAACTTCTACATCGCGCCTGGTCTTGGCGACATGGGAGACCGTCTCTTCGGCACCGTGTGACCCAATTCGAAGATGCCGTCGTCGACGTGATCACCCGACTCGAGCCGGGCGACGTGGTCACCTATGGCGAGGTTGCAGCCGAAGCAGGGTTTCCCGGGGCGGCTCGAGCCGTCGGCAGTCTTCTTCGCGCCTCAGGCGGTGATCTCCCTTGGTGGCGAGTGGTCGGCTCCGGGGGACATCTCCGCACTCCCGATCGCGTAAAGCAATCACAACTCCTAGCAGATGATGGTGTTCTCGTAGTCAACAATCGCGTCAGCGGTTAGGCGTAGTAGACCTTTGTCGGAGATGATTTGAACCCTGGCTCCTCGGGCACGACACTAAGAACGATCAGGCACTTCCTCAACACATACGACTGGTCACGACCCGAGCTGCAGGCCCTGATCGACGAGGCCCGTGTCTTCAAAACATCGCCTTACGGAAACGCCCTGGCGGGTAAGACGATCGCGCTCCTTTTCCTCAACAACTCCCTCCGAACCCGCACCTCGTTCGATGTCGGAGCCAATCAGTTGGGCGGCCATGCGGTGGTGCTGTCTCCGTCCGGTGGCATGTGGCCTCTCGAGTTCGATGACGGTGTCGTAATGACGGGAGATGCCGAGGAGCACGTCAAGGAGGCTGCCAAGGTTCTCTCCCGATACTGCGACCTGATAGGAATCCGCGCCTTTCCGAAGTTCGAGGATTGGGAGGAGGACCGCAAGGACCGTATCCTCGAGGCCTTCTCCAATCACGCCGACGTGCCGGTCATCAACATGGAGACGATCACACACCCCTGTCAGGAGATGGCGATGACCATGGCTCTCCAGGAGCGGATCGGCCCACTAGATGGAAAGAAGTTCACTCTCACCTGGTCCTACCATCCGAAACCCCTCAACACAGCCGTCGCCAATTCTGCTCTGCTCATCGCCGCCAAGTTCGGAATGGACGTCACGCTCCTCTGCCCGAACGAAGAG
>JAZFTT010000002.1:0-5223 GCA_036446835.1 Acidimicrobiia bacterium | reverse complement strand
GTCGAAGGCGAGGCGACGTCCCAACTCGGCACTTCGGGCCACTGCACCCGGATAACGGGCGAATCGGGCTGACATCTCGTCGGGATGCTTCAGATAGCGCTCGTCGCTGGCGGGACGAAAACCATCCGCTTGGGCAAGGGTGCGCCGGCCGGCAATAGCGGCCAGCACTTCTGACAGATAGGCGTCGGCCCGATCGTGATAGTGGGTCTGGTTGGTGGCCACGACGGAGAGTCCCAGTTTTTGGGCCACCTCCCAAAGCAAATCGTTGCGGGGATCGTCCTCGGGCATCCCGTGATGCCACATCTCGACATGGAGACGAGGACCGAAAATCTCACGAAGACGCACCGCTCGCCTAATTGTGTCACCCAGGTCACCGGATGCAGCCGCCCTGGGGACCGCCCCGGAGTGGCAACCGGTGAGGGCGTGGACGTCGTTGTTGGCGGCGGCGATACCCAGGTCATCCCATGAGTAGATCGGGTGGTCTTTCTCCCCACGCATCTGCGCCTTTGTGATCATGTGAGACAACGTTCGGTACCCGTCGGGAGATCCAGCCAGAAGCACCAGATGATCCGACTCGGGAAGATCGGTGGGTTTGGTCCCATGAGAACGAACGCTCCGCCCCCGACGTAGCCGACCCTGGCCACCCTTGACCCGGGCGTATCGCTGACGGTCCCATTCCTCGGCTTTCGCCACCGGGTCGGCATGGCCAGACGGATTGACCTCCAACCCGATCTCCACCCCATAGATGGCGGGCAACCCGGCGTCCTGAGCAGCTTGCCAGAATCGGGAGACCCCGTAGAACCCATCATGATCGGTTACGGCGAGTGCCTCGTAACCAAGCTCGATGGCCCGTTCCACCAGATCTTCAGGATGTGATGCCCCGTCCAGAAAGGAGAAGTTGGTGTGACAGTGGAGTTCGGCGTATCGGGACACCTACCTCACTATATCGAACATATGTTCGATCAATGCAGAATCTTGAATACCCGGAGAGGGGATGCAGAGCAGCCACCGGCTACCGTCGGCTCTGGAGGTCGACATGTCATCAATCACAAAGACAATTCGCCTATCGGGTAAAGCGGGCGGTTCCATAGAGGACGCGGTACGGACAGTCCTTGCCCGCGCTGCCACGACCGTGTCCGATATCCAAGAATTCGAGATCGTCAAGGTCGGCGGAGAAGTGGATGACTCAGGTGCGCCCACTCTCTTCACGGTGACTGTCGACATCAAATTCGGGATCAAGGACCCCGTCGAGCACGGATGAGCACTCCGCCGCCCCAGTCGCTGGGCAGCGGAATCCATCTCATCCCTGCATCCCTGCCTTATGAATCGCCACCGTGGGTGAACACCTATGCGATCGAGTCCAACGGTGGGCTTCTTCTGATCGACTGTGGCACCGATTGGGAGCCAGGACGAGAGGCCATCCGTCAGGGTTTTACCTATCTCGGACTCGAGGAGTCGGCCGTTCACACCCTGGTCGTCTCCCACCTTCATCCCGATCACGTCGGAATGTCTGCCCGTCTCGTCAAAGAATGGGGGTGTCGTTTCGTCATGCACGAGCGCGCTGCCAAGCTCGTGGATAGCTACAACGACAGCCCCGGTTACATGAGACGGCTGAAAAGGATCGCTTCAACTCACGGAATACCAGATCCGATCACCAACCCCGCGACACACGTCGAGCGCCCCTACTACATGCCGTTGATCGAGCCGCCCGACCATTTGGTTCGCGACGGTGACACCATCGACCTCGGTGGCGGTCGAAGCCTCCATGTGGTACACACTCCCGGCCACGAACCAGCCCACATATCTCTTCGCGACAGCCGCACTGGCATCCTCTTCTCTGGTGACCACATCCTCCCCCGGATCTCTCCGGTCATCATGTACGACCTCGATCTCGGAGACGTGTTGGGCGACTACCTCGCCTCGTTGCAGAGGTTGATCGCCATGGAAGTGGGTGTTACCTACCCCGCCCACGGTACCCTCATCCACCAGGGTGACGAACGGGCTCGACAGATCCTTCTCCATCACGACCGGCGACTCCTCGACATGGCCGAGTTGGTTCGATCTGAGGACACAACGGCGTGGCAGGTGATGCTGAAGTCCTTCCGGCCAAACCTGGATCCGCTCCAGTCGCGTCTCGCCTTCCTGGAGACGATCTCTCACCTCGAGCATCTCAAGCTCACCGGTCGTATTCGGGACGAGACCAGAGATGAAAAAGTCATCTATCGGGCCTGAACCAGTCCAATGGGTTGGCATGTAGCGGAACATGGACGAGTATGTGTCCGGCAGCGGTGACACCGCTCCGCGTATGAAGGAGCTCTTTGAATGATATTCGCCTATTTGGACGCCGGCTCGGGAAGCCTCATTCTCCAGGCCGTTCTCGGCGGTATTGCCGGCATCGTCGTCGCCTTCAAGGCGTGGAAGGCCCGAATGATGGGTAGAAGGGCCGTGGCGGCGGTTGAGGACACCGATTCGATCACGGACGAAACAGCACTCACCTCAGAGCCGTAACCCCGATGGTCTCGGCCGATCCGGGCTCTTTCCGGGACCCGGCATCCAGGGTTGTCTACGACGGCAGTCGCGTATTGCGTCTTCTCGACCAGCGGGGACTGGAAGCATGGCAAGCGCTGAAAGCCACCTCCTTTTTCGGGAAGGCCGTCGCCGACGGCCGACTGATTCAAACGGAAGAGACATCTGACTTCCCGGGGGACGTCACCGGGGCGCTGGAACACCCACGACTACCTCTCATCACATATCCCTACGAGTGGACTTTCTCGATGCTGAAAGACGCTGCTCTCCTCCAACTCGATCTTCTCGCCGACGCCCTCGCCGACGGCATCACAATCAAGGACGCAACCCCGTTCAACATCCAATTCGTTTCGGGAAGGCCCATCTTCATCGACCTTGGGTCCTTCGAGGCGTATCGGTCCGGCGAGCCCTGGATCGGCTATCGCCAGTTCACCCGTCAGTTCCTCTTCCCACTGATGCTGAGAGCGTGGGTGGGTCTCCCCTTCCAGCCGTGGCTGCGCGGAGACATGGAAGGCCCAACGGCCGGTGAGATGAAACTTCTGCTCTCCACGGGGCAAAAACTTCGCCCCAGCGCTCTGATGCACGTCTCGCTTCAGGCACGCATGGAGGATCGAATGTCCGGCGCCGCCGTCCGGGAGGACCTGAAGGAAGCCGGATTCAGCGCTGATCTCATACTCGCCAACGTCCGCAAGCTGAGAAGTCTCGTCGAGTCCCTCGAGTGGGACCACGAAGTGGAGGGCTGGTCGGACTACCGGTCCTGTACCCATGTCGGGAGAGATCGAGATGCCAAGAGCGATTTCCTTTCAGGCGTCCTCGATCGAGCACAACCTGGGGCAGTGGCCGACTTTGGCGCCAACGACGGTCACTTCTCCGACATCGCAGTGGAATCGGGAGCACACGTTGTTGCCATCGACGGCGACGAACCGGTACTCGACGACCTCTACCACCGCAGTCGTGGCATGAACCTATCGATAGTCGTCTCCGATCTGGCGAACCCGACCCCCTCTCAGGGGTGGGCCGGCAAAGAGCGACCCGGTCTTTTCGAGAGAGTGAAGCCCGACGTCATCATCGCCTACGGAGTCATCCATCACCTCATCTATACGGCGAGTATCCCGCCGCGGGCAGTCATGGAGTGGTTGGCAAGCTTCGACTGCGTCGTGGCTGTGGAGTTCGTTGCACCCACCGATGAGATGGTTGCCAAGCTCACTGCCAACAAGCTCGCCCGGGAGTTGCACCATGGGCGCACCGAGAAAGAGTTTCGCGGGATCATCGCTGATATGTTCGATGTGCGATCGGAGCGGACGCTCGAATCCGGCACTCGCATCCTGTTTGAGCTGAAACCCCGAAACGAAAACTAGGAGCCGCTCCTAGTGGCTCAGGCGCGCCGGGTCTCCCACTGCGTACGTGCCAAACTCTGCGACAACCGTCAACTGGTCGACATCCAGGGGCACAAGCCGGCTCTCGATGTCGAACGAGAAGCCTGAAACGAGCAAATCGTCGCTGTCGAACCACCGAACCACGTTCTTGTTCTCCCGATCGGGTGGGCCATGAGCGATGAGAGTTTCACCGGCGAACACATAGATCATGTCGGGTGTCTGCTTACGGGTGACATCGGCGGCCCATCCGGCAACCGTCCAGCCATCATCAGTCGATGCGACATTGTCCACCTGGATCCGACGACTGCCTTCAGACCGGACATCGAGAACACGTCCATCGTCAGTGACCAGTTCCAGAGACAGGACATCCGCCGAGCCGGACACCCATCCTCCTCCGTC
This sequence comes from Acidimicrobiia bacterium, assembly GCA_036446835.1. Classification (GTDB taxonomy): domain Bacteria; phylum Actinomycetota; class Acidimicrobiia; order Spongiisociales; family ZC4RG35; genus SZUA-217. The sequence continues at coordinate 922 of JAZFTT010000002.1, read as the reverse complement.
GACGGGCACGAGTACGTCGATCTCGTTGTGCCCATCCACCAGGAGCGCCTCGTCGATCATTCCCCGGATGGCCCCTCCGCCCGGACTATCCCGGGCGACAAACCCGACTCCGCCAACCCTTCCGTTCACGATCAGAAGCAGGTCGTTGGATGTGACCTCGGGGGGAAGCTCGATACGACCGGTCAGCAATGTCTGGACCATGCCTGTATCTGTGTCGAGCTCCGCGAGGGAGGCGCCGTGCTCTAGAGACCAGCGAAGTTCGTCGCTGTCGTTGACGATGAGCCCATCCACCGACTGACCCACCAGGGCGCGATAGGGGCCCACACCGGCGACGCCGGTCCAACTCGCCTGATCGGGGATCCAGACGTGGTTCCGACTGACCTGTTCGAACAGAATACCGAGGTCGGTATCTGCACCGTCGGTGTTACAGCACCAGGGAACCGGCTCATGAGCTCGATCAACACCCTCGATGTGAAGCAGAGACACACCATCGAAAGCCCACGTGTCAGGCACATCCAGAACCTCCGCAATCGTTGGCATTATGTCGATACCGAAGACCGGTTCGTCTATGACCTCCCCGACGATCTGGTCGGGATACTTGATGAAGAGCGGCACCCGGTAGAGATCGTCACGATTGTCGTCATATGGCCAGCGCCGATGTTCTCCTGGCACGAAGGAGGCGCCATGATCGGCGACGACCACAACCATCGTCTTGTCCCAAGTGCCGGTTTCGTCGAGCTTGTCGAGGAGTCGACCGAGCATCGTGTCGAGAAACCCGAGTTGATAGAGATGGCGTTGGAATCCCATGAGGGCCGGCTCCGAGTCCAGGGCCCAGCGCCCGTTGCCCTCGACACCCTCCACTTCGGTGTACTCCTCGGGACGGTCGTAGTGGGTGCCACTCGGATTGATCTCCCACGGCACG
>JAZFTT010000001.1:0-4886 GCA_036446835.1 Acidimicrobiia bacterium | reverse complement strand
ACAGTTTGGTGACCCAAGCGACCGCGCTCGGAAACGTTGGTCGTGGGGTCGAAGCAAGGGCCATCCTGCAGGGCACGGCCGCGGTTGCCGAGGACACCGGCCACCTGACGACTGCACTCCGGGCACTCAACAACCTGGGTGCGATCCTCACCGCAGACGACCCGATCAGCTCCATGGCCATGGCCGAGAGAGCGTCGGATCTCCTCACCAGACTGGGCGACCTGCGCTGGGGGGTTAGGAACACCTGGGACATCGCGTACAACGCATGGGACAACGGCCTCTATGACAAGGCGCTGGCCGCCCTCGAGACGTACGAGCCCGAGGAGATGTCGGAGTGGTGGCAGGCCGCCTGGAAGGCGGGCCGCATCTGGGTAGAGCTGCTCCGCACAGGTGACACGGATGTTCACCCACAAATGGTCGAAGCACTGGCGTACTACAGCGACCACAGCGACCCCCAACTCCGTGCCGGCATCGACGGCTGGGAGTGCAACGCCCACACAGCCGCGGGCGCGTGGGACGACGCTTACGAGCTGGCTATCAAGATCGAAGATCCGACGGGTCAGGCAGCTTGGGAAGCGGGACGGGCCGCGGCGTGGACCCGAGACGCCAGTCGGGTGGCAGCAGCGACGGCGATGGCGGAACTCATCGAACCACGAGGAGCGAGGATGGTGCGTGGCGTCCGCCTGTACCTGGACGCTACCCGGTCAGCCCTGGCAGACCAGATGGAAGTGGCCAGTCAACAGTTCAATGAGCTCATCGCCCTTTGGGAGCCCGTGGCCTTTCTGGATGACCTGACCTGCGTCCGAGCCACCTTCGCCATGCTCGTCGGCCATGACGACCCGGCAGCGGCCAAAGCCGCCCAGGATGCCTACGACTGGCTCGCCGAAACTGGAACGCACTCCTACATGACGGTCTACGCGGAAGGGCTACCGGCTGTCGCCCACTCAAGGGCGGCCGCCCGATAGTGCACCCCCGGCGCTGACGCAGCGACGGAACCGGCAGTAGCAATCGTGGCCGGCATCAAGTCCTTTGGGATGCTCATAAACGTCGAGACCTCATGGAAACGCGTTGCTTGATCGGGTGTATTTGCGGGGAGTCCCACAGCGCCTGGCTGGGGTGTGGGCGACCCTTCCGAATTGCAGCGGAACGCCGAGAAGGTATCTCCGAACGCCGCGGAAACGATGTGAGCATGTCAGCTGAGCAGTTCTCTGGCGACCACCAGGTCGTGCTCGTCGAAGCCTTCGGTGAAAGTGGTGTAGACCGAGGCCAGTTCGTCGCTGCCGTCGGGGGAGCGGCCCAGCTGGCGACGGAGCATGACCAGTTTGGTCAAAACCCGTAGCTCGACCAGATGCAGCTTCAATTCCGCTGACTTCTGGACCGCCGTCAGATAGGAATCCTCAGCAGCTTTGAAATCGGGCTCGGGAAGCATCGTCAAATAGTCAGCTCGGAACTCCCAGAGATCGGGCGGACCATTCACCGGAGACTCGGCGAGCTCGATCGCCTCGCGTACCAACTCCAGCGCCTGCACCGGTTTCCCGGCAAGGGCATGGACCACACTGCGTAGCGCGAGTATCAGCGGCCAAAACACCGGGGGTGTCGTCAACCCCTTGTAAAGGTCGATGCCTGCTTCGGTCAGCTCCAGACCCTTCTCGGTCTCTCCGAGTCCGGCGCGGGCCACCCCCTCGAGTACCGTGGCCAAGGTCCCCCAGAGCACGTAGTCGTTTTCTTCGGCGACCGTGGCCAGCTCTTGAGCGAACTCCAGACAGTCCTCGAACCGGCTCCTGAAGATGGAAAGGAACCCGTTGTGATAGAGAGCGTAGGCGATGCTGTACGGGTGGTCGAGGTCTCGGGCCAGCTCTAGTGCCTCGGCCAGATTTGCTACGGCTCTGTCCAGGCCACCGCATTGCCAGAGGGTCAAGCCCAGAGCGGTGCGTGTAACAACACCGGTGTTCGGCCCAAGTCGGAACCGATCCGATCCGCGGATGTTGGGGTCATAGAGTTCGACCGCTCGTTCGAAGTGGGGAATGCTGGTTTCGACATCGGCCAAAGAGACCGACATCCCTGCCACGTAATGGCCTTCGACCCGAATCGACTCGTTGTCTTCTTGATCTGCCATGTCGAGGAGCTCTGCTCCTGTCTCGGCGGCTTTTTCGAACTTGCCGGTTTGTAAGTAATAGCTGGCGAGGGCGCGAAGCACGGGGAAGCGTTGTTCCACCGTGCCGGTCATTTCCGATAGTTCCAGAGCCCTTGTGAAGGCTTCCTCGACCTCCTCGTTGTACCCGCGAACTGCCATCAGGGCTCGGGCCAGACTGGTGCGCAGTGTCAGCTCCTCGGCGGCGAGCTCGGGGGAAGGTCCGGCTGTCGCCAGGACACCCAACGTATCCGTGGCCAGTTCGATGGCCGCCCAGTACCACCCCCTGGCCTCATGCAGGGCCCAGAGTCCGTCGATGAGGTTGAAGAGCTGCTCCAGCTCTCCCTGCTCGACCCAAAAGCGCCATGCCGTCCTCAGGTTCCCAATCTCCGCCTCGAGATCCTCCAGCGCCGACTCGCGCTCGGAGCCGCGCAACCGATCCTGCAGCCCCACGGCGAATTCGGAGAAATAGAGAGCGTGGGCCCGGCGCACTGCCCGCTCACGATCCGGCGACTCGGCCAGCCGCTCCTGGGCGTACTCCTGAATCATCAGCAACATCGAGAAGAACTGCGAGGTCCTGCTCTCGTCGCTGCGCAGCAGGCTCTTGTCCACCAGCGAGGCCAGCGAGTCGAGGATGAATCCGGCACCCAAGGCCGACGATGCCACTGTTTCGAGGGCCTGGAGTCGGGTCTTTGAGAACACCGACATCATCTCGAACAGGTCGCGTTCGGGGTCCTCGAGAAGTTCATAGCTCCATCCGATGGCACCCCACAGGGTGCGCTGTCGGTCCGGCAAGTCGCGGCCACCCGCCCCGAGGACGTCGAGCCGGTCCTGAAGACGGTCGAGGAGGTCGGTAGGGCTGAAGACGTTGAGACGTGCTGCAGCCAGCTCGATGGCAAGGGGGAGGCCATCGAGGCGGAGACAGATCCCAGCGATCGTCGAGGCGTTGTCATCGCTGAGCGCAAAGTCGGGTCGAACCGACCGGGCTCGCTCCACGAAGAGCTGGACTGCTTCCGACTCGGCAATCGAAGCGGTCGGATCCGTTGGGTGCGGGAGTGTGAGCGGGGGTACCGGGAAGACCTGCTCGGCCCTGATCCGAAGCGTCTCCCGGCTGGTGACAATGATTCTCAGCTCCGGGGAGTGCTGGAGAAGTTCGGCAACGCCCGTTGCCGCAACCGTCACCTGCTCGAAGTTGTCGAGGACCAGAAGCATCTGGAGATCGCGCAACCTTGTCTTGAGGATATCGAGAGGGTCGCCGCCGCTCGAAGTCGGTAAGTCGAGGGCACGGACAATCGCCTCGAAAGCAGCACCCGAATCCCGCTCGGCGGCGAGGTCGACGAAAAAAACCCCGTCACGGAAAAGATCCATCTGTTCGGCCGCTACCTGGAGACCGAGACGGGTCTTCCCCGCTCCGCCCGGGCCGACCAGGGTCACCAGTCTCGAGTTGGGAGCCCCCATAATGGCCTGGATCGCAGCCAGCTCGCTGCTCCGGCCCAGGAAGTCTGACGTCTGGAGTGGAAGGTTATGTGGTTTGGCGTCGAGGGTGTTTGGCGCCGGAAACTCGGTCTCAATGTCGTCGTGGATCAGCTGGTACAGATGCTCAGGTAGGGTCAGGTCCTTGAGCCGGTGAGAGCCCAAGTCCAACAACGCCGCCCCTTCGGGCAGCTGGCCGGTGGTCTGTCCGGCGGCAACCGAAGAAAGCAAGACCTGGCCTCCATGACCTGCGGCCATGATCCGGGCGGCTCGGTTCATCGTCGGCCCGAAATAGTCTCCGTCGCGACTCTCGGTCTCTCCTGCGTGGACCCCCATTCGAACCCGCAGTGGCCCGGTCACCTCCCAGAGCTCGGCGGCCAGATCTCTTTGCGCCGCCAATGAAGCAGCCACGGCTTCAACCACCGAATCGAACGCGGCGATGGCACCATCACCTGTCGTCTTCAACAACCTGCCACCGGCCTGACCGATAGCGTCAGTCAAGATCGAATCATGTCTTGCCAGCGCCGGAGCCATCTCCACGGGGTGCTCCTCCCAGAGACGGGTGCTTGACTCGATGTCGGTGAATAGGAACGTCTGCATCGACTTGGAATATAGGAGTCACAGGAGCGGGATGTCAGTTGCCGACTGTCGATGTCAGGCGATCGGCGTAACGGCAGGCTGTTGAGCCCAGGTTAGCTACCTAGATGAGCGGAACGCGACCCCATGAGGAGTTCAGCCAGGCTGAGGACCTGGTGGGGTTTATCGCCCCGTGGAGGTTCGAGTCCTCTCTCCGACACCAGCACCCAATACCCTGGAACGGCACTGAATGCACTCCTGTCCCGTTCCGACGGGGTTCTCCGCGTCGTCGGGGTCGTCTGTTGTCGGTATTCGACATTTGGCAGGGGAATGCACCCAGCGGCACCGAGAGGAATACTGATGCACCCAATGGAACGGGTTCCGGGCACCATGAGGGCACCCCCGGTGACACCTCAAAGACCTTCTCACAAATCACGCATAATGCCGGTTATGCGCTACCTGTAAGAGGTCTGTTAGTGGCATCTGGGAGGGTTCTCCTCGTAGAGTCGGTTCACGGAATCAAGAACGTGCGACTACGTTGCGCACACTGGTGAAGAGCATCGGATTTCTCTCCTTCGGGCACTGGGCACCCAGCCCAGGCTCGCACACGCGGTCGGGCTCGGACGCACTGCTGCAGTCCATCGAACTCGCCGTCGCGGCCGAGGAGCTCGGTGCCGACGGCGCCTACTTCCGCGTCCACCACTTC